>CANSYK010000099.1 GCA_947651225.1 uncultured bacterium
GGTAAATGTTACAAAAAAACAGAGGTGATAGTGGGATTTTGGAAATGAAGAAATTTAATAAAATAAAGGACTGAGAGTTTCCGAGAGAACACGTTTATATTGCATCGCTGCAAGTTGCATTTGCTTTTGGGATACCTATGACGCACTTTCGTTCGTTACTCCAAAACGCTGGTATATAAGGGAAGCTACTTCGTACACTCATTGACCCACGCAATGAAATTCGTGGTGTGTCTCCTGTGCGCTCTGCCTTGACATGCTGCTGACCCCATATGGTTGCAAAATCAACAGATTCCACTCCGTCATAATTTTGAAGTGCAAGTGCAAGGTTTACTTCTGTGGTAAGCGAAGTATCGCTCTGAGCAATGCCGGTGCGGATTCTCCAATGTTTTGCAGGCGTGCTGGTTTTATATCCATCCTCAGATTCCAGCAGATAATAAAGAGGTGTATACATTTTCAGTCTCTGAGCCACTGTATAACCAACGGCATCCGTTTTTTGAAGATCCTCTTCAAAATCTGAAACATAGCTGCTTTCAAGTTCATTCAATATATCTGCAAGCAAAGCATCAAAATGAGCTCCATTTCCATCTCCATATCCAAACAGCACATTTTCTCCCTGTCCGGCGTCAAGCTGGTCAAATGCACCAAGATTTTTTGATACGCCCTTAAAGGCTTTTACGAAATCACTGACACTTGCAACGGTAGTTGTATTTGTTTTGGCATCATAGGTAACCCATGTGCCGTTTGCATTAAGCGCATCAATATAGTCGCTAACAGTTTAATAGGTTCCGGAGATTGTAATGCCATTTGAAGTCTCGACACGGGTTATATCATCCTGGTCTTCGTAAGGATCTTCTTTTGTGCCGTTCGGCTCGCTTGCACCATCTTTCCCCGCAGGACCGCCAAAGGTGCCTTTTCCACCCATTTCCCGGCCACCATCTTCTTTGCCATCCGGCATGCCAGAGTCATCGAGATCACCAATTTTTCCACGACCGCCAAAGCCGCCCATTCCTCTGTCCTTTCCTCTGGAAGTAGAGGAATCGTACGGAAATTCCGTATCTGAAAGGAAGTGATTCAAAGATTCTTCAATCACGCCCAAAATATAATTATAATAGCTGCCTGCCTGATATATACCATCTGCTGACTCTTCCAAGGTCAGGACATTTCCTGTTTTGTCTTTTATCCCTGCCTGATTGATATAATCAGCAAAAGAAACTGCCAGCGCATTAGAAATCGCCTGCTCATCTTCTGAAAGCCCGCTTCTTGTTACCCCCATCATCCATTCATAGGCTTCATCTGCACTGTCCAGATTGGTAATCGGGCACCAGTCCATGGAACCATAAACGGCATCACTAACACCCTGTACCGCACCGATTTGTTCAAGGTAAGGCTCGTAAAGCTCACTGTCACCGGTTGTACCAACAAGGGCAGATTGTGCACCACCGCCATTCATACCGAATACAAAGATTTTTCCGCATCTCCGGGCGTGGTTTCATCTATAAACCGTAGATAACGGATTGCAGCCTTGATATCTGTGACACCAGCCGGTGCGCCCGCATCCCTTCCACGGCACCCTGCATGAACATATACAACCCCTGCCTCCATATACTCTGTGAGACTTGTATAGTCTGTTAATGGTGCTTGGGCTGAATATCCCGGCGTCTCAATTGGCATGACAATCGGAGCGTTTTGAGCCGTATAACCATTCACTTTTGCATCAGAATTTACTTCGCAGGTGTACGTTCCATCACCATTATCTGTTCCTGAAAAGTAATCACCTGGCACAAAAACAGCCAGCGTTTCATAGGTTGCGTCTGCAGGTGTTTCGCAATATGATATGCCGATCTGATAATAGACGTTATCGTCTGAATGGTACATCCATTTTGACATATCTATTTTCTCCAAATTTGTGACAATACTTCTGGAAGTATCCGTTTCGTCCTGCGAATTATCTTCTGTTTTAGATTTGTCAGTTGATGACAATCCACAGGCTGCCAACAGGCAGAGCATCAATGCCGCCATTACAACCAATGCCATTTTTTCCCCATTTTTTGTTCCTCCATTCTGTGTTTTGGAGTGTTTTGTAATGCGAACTGCCATCCGTAACAAGTTCAGTATATGATAGCTACATTTTACCGCTTATTCTTTGAGTAGACATTAAAACGAATCTGCAAATACAGTTCCTTAGTTCAAGCACTTGAAAGTATACCATAAAAATTATGAACTTATCAATTTGTTGTCTTAAACTTTCACAAAATTTTTAAATTCTTTGTTACTATTTATTTAAAACTACTGTACAACTTTTGAGGAAAATTGAAGGGTTTAGAGGAATCTTTGGCTCACATTTATTCGGTTTGGCATAAACATCTGTATTTGTAAACACTGTGGTCAGAGTGGGCAAACCAGAAATTTATAAATATTTACTTACATCATTCTGTTCAATAACTTTTTTACCTAACAATGTAATTGCCTGTGTTGGGCATTTACTAATGCAACGATAACACATTGTACATTTATCGCTTGAAACAGCAATTCTATTTTTCAATGTAATGTTACCCATAGGACATAGCTTTTCGCATGAACCACAACCAATACATTTTAATGAATTGATTTTTAATTTATCCGTATATTTTTTTGTTTTCCAAGAAAAGTACAGTCTTTGTCCAAACAGTCCTGCCAAATGATATGCAATTCCTAATCCTTCTTGTGGCGGTTTTCCATTTTTTATATTGCACACGGATTTCCATATTTTTTCCTCCGCTTTCATTACAATTTTTTTATTTTCTTCAAAACTGCGTTTTAATGCTTTTTCATCGCAAATACTATCTGGCATTTTCAAATGTAATCCGCCCACTATATTAGCACCGTAATTCTTTAACAACCGTGCTAATATCCCTGCACCGTCACCACTGAAAAGCTCCATTGTGGCAATTATAAAAATGTTTTTTTCTTTCCAAATATACCAATTGTTAACAATATAATCACGCAGTATTTTAGGGATATTGCTATATTGTACTGGATAACCTATCACGATTTTATTGTCATTTTTTATTTTCTCTAAAGCTTCATTATCTTCAATAGAAAATGAATTTTTACTATAACCATATTCTTTCAAGAATTTATCAACACAAAATTTTGTGTTCCCAGTACCACTAAAATATATTCCTGTCATTACATATCACCAGCTTCCGATTTGTTGTTACTTTATTATATATCCTTTTCCACAAAAATAAAAGAGGTTGTCGCAAAGGCGGGTTATGACGTTGTATCGGTAAGCAGCGAACCTTATGAGAAAAAGGGAATGTTTTCTGTGTTCAAGGCTGATACCATGCCCTTTTTGCCCGCTTTAGAGATCTGGCGGAGAAGCTGTTAATGGCAGGATGCATTTGTCACAATAGAAATAAATTTTTGCAGAAGAGGGTTTTGTGGGCTTTTCTTAAAAAAGAAGCCATAGGACAGTGGTTCGCTGTCTTTTAATGGAATTGCACAGATATCTGAGTTTATAAAATTCATCTGTGGAAGGACAGAGCAGCCATAACCAGCCCTGACAAGTGTAAGAAGCACCTGCAGGTTTTCACATACATAAGTAGATTCCGGCAGAATATGCTGTGAAATCTGATTTTGCATTTCTGCAATTTTGGCAGGAATTGCATAGGAGTTGCAGACAACGATATTTTCCAAATATAATTCTTCTTTTGCAAGTTCTGGCCTGGCTGCATAGGGATGTGCGGCGGGAACGAAGCAGCACAGTGGTATCCGGAATAATTCTTTGTAAGTTGTGCCGCTCTTTATTGGGATGTCATCCTGGAAACCAAACAGCAAGTCCAGTTCATCCTGATAAAAGAGATTTAAGATAGACCTGTGGGGAATCACTTTCAAAAACGGATAAAGCTGCGGCATCTGTTCCCTGCAGGATTTCAGTATTTTGCAGAGCAGATCCAGGTTGGCTTCATTCTGGCAGCCTATCGTTAAGATTTGTATATTTGTGCTTTGGTGGCGCTGTATTTTCTGCTGGGCAACCTTTAGCCTGCCCATAATATTTTTCGCATCTTCCAGAAAACTAATCCCAGTGGGGGTAAGGGTAACCGTTCTGGTGGTGCGGTGCAGAAGCTTTGTCCCTAATTCATTTTCCAATGAGTGGATCTGGCGGGAAACGGCTGACTGGGTAATCTTTAAAATTTCAGCAGCTCTTGCAAAGTTTAGGTTTTCAGCAACCTGGATAAAGCTCTTTAACTGGTCTGTATTCATGGGTTTTACCTCGATTATTGCGTTTTTGTCATTGATAATACCATATTTTCACTTCACTTTCAACAGCAAACGTGATTTAATATATATTGCAAAAAGCAATTTTCAAACACGCTCTAGGAGGTAAAAAATGGATACAACAGTAACAAAAACGAATCCACTTGGAACAGAACAGATTGGAAAGCTGATACTTACGTTTGCTGTCCCAAGTATCATTTCTATGGTGGTCAACGCCTTGTATAACATTGTTGACCAGATTTTTATCGGGCAGGGGGTAGGGTATCTTGGCAATGGTGCTACTAATGTTGTCATGCCGATAACTGTGATTGCAATTGCTTTAAGCCTGTTGATTGGCGATGGTGCTGCGGCATACCTAAGCTTGAAGCTCGGCGAGGGGGATGAAAAATCAGCAGCCAGAGGCGTGGGGTGTTCCATATCGGTCATGGTGATTGTTGGGATTATTCTCTGTATCCTGTTTAATTTGTTTTTAGAGCCTTTGTGTACATTGTTTGGAGCGACAGAAGATATTCTGCCGTATGCTATGGATTATGGACGAATCATTTCGTATGGAATTCTGTTTTCTTCCATCGATTCTGGAATGGCAGGCATGATCCGTGCGGATGGCAGTCCTAAATTCAGCATGGCAGGACTGCTTGTGGGATGTATCACCAATATTATTCTTGACCCGATTTTCATTTTTGTTTTCCATTGGGGTGTAAAAGGAGCAGCCTGGGCAACGATTGCTGGGCAGATATTGAATGCTTTCCTATATTTGGCTTACATTTTGAAATTTAAGAGTATTAAGTTGGATAAGGAATGCTTTCGTATCTCAGGGAAAGTCATGGCGAAAGTCAGCAGTTTGGGTGTATCAAGTTTTATCACACAGATTGCCATTGTGCTGGTTATGGCGGTTACCAACAACATACTGGTATCTTACGGTGCAGAATCGAAATATGGGGCAGAAATCCCCCTGACCACAATAGGGATTACGATGAAGGTGAATCAGATTGTTTCTGCCGTCCTGCTTGGACTGGCAACCGGGGCACAGCCTATCTTTGGATACAATTATGGAAGCGGGCAGAAGGACAGGGTAAAACAGGCATACCGTATTATATTGACTGCGTCAACAATTATGTTAATTCTGGCATTTCTGGTATTCCAGTTTGCGTCTATGAGCATTGTCCGGCTGTTTGGTTCTGAGTCAGAGTTGTACAATGAGTTTGCGGTAAAATGTTTCCGTATCTTCCTTCTGGCGTGTCCGATCAACGGGCTGCAGATGGCAACAGGTATTTTCTTCCAGGCAATTGGGAAACCTACCCAGGCAACCGTCCTTTCCCTGTCCCGACAGATTGTTTATTTGATTCCGGCAACCTTATTGCTGCCGATGGCATTAGGCGTAGAAGGGGCGTTATGGGCAGGTCCGCTGGCAGACGTGCTGGCATTTATCACAACTCTGCCTTCCTGGATGAGTCCGTACAATTCAAAATGGCCGAGAGTTGTTCATAGGCTTCAATGCTCATGAATCAAAGACATATTTGAGCCTCGGACGCTCGCCCTTCCGGTCAATCTATTTCCACCGCAATAGTTTTACAAACGGGAATTGTCAAAAATAATATGCCCAGTCAATTCCAGGATAAAGTTCTCCTGTTCGGATGAAATATTCAACTGCTTTTACACTTGCATACATATCTGTAATGGCTTGACATTTTGGAATGGGAGATTGGCCATCGTAGTTGATCGGGGTATATACATTTTCATCTCCCAAATCTACTTCTTCAAGCCGCTCTACTGTATTGGCATACTCAGGATTGTAGGAAAAATAGGTTTCTGTATTTTCGCTGCCATAACACAGGGACAGCCATTCACCATCCGACACTACTTCCTTTGAATTTGCTGTTACAGGCTAATCGTTTTCTGGGGTTTCGCAGGCTTCCAAATATTCCGACACCAGAGCCGAAGGCGGATTCAACCGCAATGCCCGGTCGTATTCGGCGCCATCGCCGTCGGGCGGAGCCTGTTCTACATTGATGACCACGCATTCCCGCTCTTTCCCAGTCCCAAACAAACCGGAAGCATCGAGTCTTTTCATGGCCTCCTCCATAAGCTCAATCCGCACTTCCCACTCGGTCTCATATAGTTCATCATCGGATAATTTACTTGCTTCCAAGGCTTCGTAAGACCATGCTGAAATATAGGGGTGCATCCCCTCATCAAATATAAATACATAAAAATAAAAATGTTCTTTGGTTGTTTCTTTCAAAGACAGGAACGCCGCTCTGGCAGCGGTTATAAGAGCTTCCATTAATTTCTCATTATCTTTTTCAGTGCACATATCCATCTTGCCTTTCTTTTTTTAATCCCGATTTTACGCTTTCAAAAACTGCATTTTATTTATAGTAATATGCCGCTATTTCATTAAATTCTAAACCGTTTCTTTTGCATAAAAGCGCAAAATCGCCTTCACCGTTCCAAGAGTGAAACAGCCTGTGCAGTTTGATATAATATCGAAATTCTTGTTGAAATTCAACATCTATATCATGCTTTTTCAGTATCTCTTCACCAAGCTCTTCTGCCTCGTCAAGCTCCGAAACACTTTCAAGGCAGGAATATTCCGGAAAATGATGCGCACCAAAGGAAAGCAAATAAATCAATCTCAACATCAGAATCCTGGCTATTTTGAAATCATCTTTATTCTTCTGATAAATCGAAACCGTTTCATCTAAATCTCCAAACAGCTCACAATGCCATCGTGCCTGCGGTAAAACTCCCTGATTCACAAAAGGAAAAAGTTCCTGCCCTAAACGTATAGAAACCTCATATGGCAAAGAATAATCCTGGAATAATTCTACATGATTATCGCAAATTTCGGTGCAGACTATTGAAATAAATTCTTTATGAACATCCTCTGATAATGTATCATAATACTTCATGATTTCACGGATAACTGCATTCGCCCTCTTCTTTAAGCCCTGTTCCCAAAATTTACAATAGTCATTTAAGCCTTTTTGCAATTCTTCAGGCAATTGTGGATAATCAAAATGCTTCATGAAAATACCCCTCCAAATACCGATTGTGCCAACTCTTTTTGCATTCAAAGGTGAAGCTATATTTCTGGCACGCCATAAGGCACGGTCGTAATCTTTTTCCAAATTATTTGTCATCCATCTATCGAAAAATACTGCAAATTCTTAAATTCATCATCCCAAAATTCAAATGAAAAGATATGCGTATCGTCAAATGATTGTTCAAGGTACTTCACCTGCCCGTTATCGCAGTCAATAACAGGCCTGCCCAATTTTTCTTTTATTTCATCAGAATGGAACTTGCCAAAAGTTTTTATGATGTCTGGCATTATAAATTCCACAATTGAATTGAAATGCGCATTGTATTTTTCAGATATTGTTTTAGCCTGTTCCATATAATCTTCCCCAGGTTCTTCATCCCAGGCAAAAACCAGCCCATTATACTCAAATATAAATTGTTCTAAATCCTCATCAAATTCCATCATATCTTCCTTTGCAAGCCGGAAACAGTTTATTCAATCATTACTTATAAGCTGTTTTATATAGTTGCTTCTGCTTTTATTCCAATGACAATGTATACATATACCATCTTTGAAGACATGGTTACAGTTCGGATAGCCATACAGGATATGTGCACATTCTGGACATATCGCCATCATTTTTGAACTTGCTTTTAAAAATTCGCTCCCGCATTCATTACAAATAGTAAATTCATTTTCCTTCATGCCATGCCTCTGCCAAATCTCCCACAAAGTGAGAAGCACATCTGGCCACTCCATTTTACAAAAGGTCCATCTGCTTCGACATGATAACACCGCTAAGCCTACGCTATCGAAAAAAGTGTCATGCGAAAGCCTTCCTGGGAAAGCCGCATCCCTGCACAGATGAACCATAATTATTTTAACACCTTCCGCATCTGTCCGCCACCCTTTTTTTCCGGGATGCTTGTTTTTCCTGCGGAAATTCCATCTTCAACTGATACTGGAACCTCTGGGTCTCCTTCCCGTCCTTTTTGTCTTGCATCACATGCAATGTTTCATTGCATAGTATGCTATGTTGATTAGATTGACCAGCATTTTAATACCCTTACAACTGCGTACTATATCACTGCATAATGACCAGAATGTTTTCTGTTCATAGTAGCCTGCTTCAATATTTCCCATCGAAATGCATAAAGAAATAACGGGATGTATTGCATCCAACTAACTGCTTTCACTTTGACATAAGGACATGCATAATAGAATGCATTCAGGGATTTTTCTGTAATGCCGGATAAAAAATGCCTGTACAAAAAATGGATGGAATGGGCAGATTCCATTGCCAGTATGGATAAAACAGCAGGAATAAAGATTCTGCTGTAGGCAGGGGCAGGTTTCAAAATAATTATGAAAATATTGATACAATCTACCAATCAGGTTCTTTTTATTGTATAATAAATTTGACGTATGGATCACTTGCCTTTGTAATGTGTTTAAGCAAATTCATTATACACAAAAGTGTCTTGTGCGTTATTCTTTTTTATAAAAAACTTGTAAAGTGTGTTTTTGTATTAAAATTGTGGAATTTGGATTAATTCAATTATGTGCAATGCCCATATAGAAACAACAGGGTGAAATCTCAGAAAAAGATAGTATTGCAAAGGTATTGCTTTTTTTACTTTGCTGACAAAATAAAAAAATGAAATTTGGTATTTTTTTGCTAAAAAAGGTATTTTTTTTCAATAGGATTCTTCTTATCATTAATAAAAAGCTGTACAGAGGTAACGATGAAGCTGTAGAGGTTATTTTTGAACAGTAAAACAAAAACTGCGAAGGCAGGTAGATAAGGAGGAGAAACGAATGAGTAAAAGGTGGAGAAAGACAGTCGGCATTTTTCTTGCTTTGTGTCTGCTGGTTTCTATGATTCCTATGGACGGTCTGTCAACGGACAGTGTCATGGCAGCAGAGAACGGCACATTGCAGAATGGGGAATTTTCTAAAGGTACGGATGGTTGGACGATATCGGGAAATTGCCCTAAGGCAGAGGTGGTAAGTGGCAATAATTATTTGGATGTGTATGGGGGAGATACGGATGCTGACCCAGAAACATCTACGTTAGAAGTAAGCCAGACTGTTTCTGGCATGGAAGCTGGAGCTTATGTGGCAAAGGCAGCTATGGTGGGAGAGGGCAACGACCTGACACTGACTGTTAAAAATGAAACCACAGGCAGTGAAAAAAGTGTGGCACTCACTGCAACGGGATGGAGTGATAATTGGAAAACAGAGGAGAAGATGAATTTTTCCACAGAATCCATTGAAGTTGCAAAAGGCGACAGTGTGTCGGTTACTATTAGCGGAGCAATTAACAAAGGAAATTGGTATAATATTACAAATGTAAAGTTAGAGATGTCAGGAAATGCCTCGGCTGGAGAAGTGCCGGCAAGCATTACCATAAAGAAGGTAGATGGCCTTTCGGAAGATTTCATCCATGGCGTAGATTTATCTATGTATCTGAGTGAAGCGCAAAGCGGTGTGACATTTCAGGATATGGCTGGCAATGAGAAAGAGCTGTTTGACTTATTGAAGGATGCAGGAGTTAATTATGTGCGCCTGCGTTTGTGGAATTGCCCGTATTCCGTAGATTACAATGGATGCTGGCGGTATGTGGATAATGCTAGGCCGGGGCAGGAGACGGAATATTATACTGCAGATCAGGGGAAGAATGAAGATGGAACCAATAAGGTGGCTCCAAATGTAAAAGAATATACAACAGGCGAAGGGCAAACCTATAAGTACAAAGATAAAAATGGTAAAGAGCAGGTAGCTGGTACGCTGACGATAAAGCAGCCTCTTTCTTTTGCGGACGAAGGAGAGGGCTCTGGAAAGGAATGGGCAGAATATTTTATCGGTGATACACAGGTATATCCGGAAGGCTTTGGCGCTGGTAACTGCGGAATTGATACAGTAAAGACGATTGGCAGGATTGCAACGGATCATGGCATGAAGGTCCTGATTGATTTCCATTACTCTGATTTCTGGGCAGATCCTAATAAGTGGAGTGTGCCAAGGGTGTGGGGAAAGGATATGGCCCTTGGGGATAAGGCAGATGCGCTTTATGAGTACACGAAGCGTGAACTGAATACTCTGTTGGATGCAGGTGTTGATGTAGGCATGGTGCAGATCGGAAATGAGATTAACAACGGTCTGGCAGGAGAAAAGGAGGACCCACACACACTGTTAAGAGCTGGAAGCAAGGCAGTGCGCAAGGTGAGCCAGGATAGGGAGAAAGACATTTTAATTGCTGTACATTACACAGATCCGCATGATTGTGGAAGGGAAAGCGGATCAGACATTTGACTATCCGATCAGCGTAGAAGGGCAGGCAACGGCAATCCGTGATACCATTGCAGCAGTGGCGGCAGTTGGAGATAACGGAATTGGTACCTTTTACTGGGAACCGGCATGGATTCCGGCAAATGTATGCACAGAGGGCATGGATGGCTATGAAGAAGCTTTTCAAAAGAATATGAGTGCATGGCGGAAATATGGTTCTGGATGGGCATCTATTTATGCAGCGGAGGTAGATCCTGAGGTAGTAGATGATGAAAACGGCGGGACATGGGATAATCAGGCATACTTTGATTTTAACGGAAAGATGCTGGATTCGCTCAATGTGTACACATATGTATATACGGGTTCTATCGCACCTACAAGTGTTGGCATGATAGATGTTGCAGAATATAAGATGGATTATAAAAAGACGCCAAATCTCCCGAAAACAGTTACAGCACACTTAAGTGATGGAAAGACAATAGCTGTTCCCGTTACCTGGAATCAGCAGGAGGTAGAAGCGTTAAAGACGGCTGCTTTTGGAGAATACAAGATTTCAGGTAAAACAAAAGCCTTTACTTATGAGGATACCAATACCGGGACAGGCGATGTTGCAAAAGAGGAAGGTGCATATACCGTAACCTGCGTAGTACAGGTTGCCGGGGTGGATTATGTGTCAAATGGCAGCTTTGAGAATAATCTTGGCGAAAACGGAGAAGATGCGATTGGATGGACGTCTAAGAAGAATAATGACGTAACAAGTGCACATGTAGGGACGACGAGCTCGGCAAATGCAAAATCGGGTACTTCTTACTATGATTTATGGGCAGCGGCTAATAGCGCAGGAATTGATTTTGAACTGGAACAGGAGATTTCCAAAAATCTTCCTGCTGGATTGTATACATTGCAGGCATGGTATATGGGAGTCAGGGTAGACAGCACGGAAGGCTCTATGCTGTATGCAGTTGTAACCGATAAAAACGGCAAAGAGACAAGATATGAATCAAGCGATGTGAAAGTTAACAATACATGGAAAGATTTCTATCAGGGAACGCTGGCAGATATTGTAGTCGATGAAAATACGGAGAGTGTAAAGGTAGGAACCAGGCTTGTCTGCAAATCCTCAACGGGCGAAGGCGCATGGGTTACGGTAGACGATATCAGCCTGATGTGGCAGGGAAATCCTGCACAGGCTAAAAAATGCCGGATTACTTATAATGTAAATGGCGGACAGAAATTAGAGTCGGCGACAAAGACAGTCAATGTGGGAAGCAAATATGGTACGCTTCCGTCTCCGAAACGTGTCGGTTATACATTCCAAGGCTGGTATACGGCAAAGACAAAGGGAACAAAGATTACAGCAAACAGCACGGTTAATGGAGACACGACGATTTATGCACAGTGGAAGAAAGTGGCTAAGCCTGGAAAGGTAAAGAAACCTGCCGTTAAGAATTCTGCAAAGAAGACGATTGAAATTTCCTATAAGAAGGTAAAGGGAGCGGCTGGTTATCAGATTTCTTATTCCACATCTAAGAAGTTTAAGAAAGGCACAGTAAAGACGGTAACTTCTACAAAACTGAGCAAAACAATTAAGCAACTGAAAAAAGGCAAGACATATTATGTAAGAGTCTGCGCATACAAAACAGATAGTGCGGGCAAGAAGGTTTTAGGTACAAACAGCCCGACAGCTACTGTCAAAATAAAGAAATAAAAATGCAGCATCAGGTTGTTTCCTGGCAGGCAGCAGGGGATTGGCTGCAGGATATAGGAGAGAGGTCTCATAAGGGGCCTCTTTTTCCAAAATTCGGAGTTTTGGCATATTGATATTTCTGTATTCAGCAGTGATTTACTTACAGCTTTTTGCAGAGGGAGGAATGGATTTGAAGAAGCTTCAGATGGTGTTTGTGATTTTACTGGGATTTTTTTTAGCTCTGCCAGGGTGTTCAGCGGATTTGCCTGCTGAGAAGCCAGGGGAAGAGCCTGTTACAATTACCTGGTTTGTGGCGTTGGAAAGCTATTCCAAAACTTGGAACCCACAGAAGAATGTTGCCGATGCGAAAATTTATCACAAGACCGGTGTAAATTTGGAAATCAAATCGGGAAGCCTGAAAGATTTGGATGCTTTGATTGCCACAGATTCCCTTCCGGATCTGATTACCGTGGAGGCGAGGGCGGTGGAGCGTTTTCTGCTGGAAAATTCTGGTATGGCAGAGCCTTTGGAGCCATTATTTGAGACATATGCGCCAGATGTAAATATTCCAGATTCCATGAAGGAATGGTATCGGAATGAGGATGGGAACTGGTATTCCATTGCCAGCTACTATTATGGACCGGAGCGGGTTAACTCAGAGTTTGGGGGCTATCAGGTAACACACAACAACAATTATGTGCGCAAAGATCTTTTGAAACAGATTGGCATGGCCATGGAGGACTTGAACACAAAGGAAGGTGTCCTTGAGGCATTGCGTGCGGCAAAAAAACGGACTTATAAGAATCAGGAGATTATCCCTTTTTCCGGTTGGTGGACGCAGAATATTGCAGAGCAGTTTGGTATGCAGATAGAAGATAAAAATGGAAATTATTTGTCAAAGTACCGTCAGCCGGAATGGCTTGAGGCATTGCAGTTTGGCAATCAGATGTACAGGGAAGGCTTAATGCTGTCCGAGGAATTTACGGAGAGTATAGGTCAGAGAAGGAAGCAGGTTCAGTCAGGGAGGATTTTTTTCTGTAACGGATATTCCAGTGTGCAGGATGCACAGGATATTTTATATAGCAACGACAGGAATGCACAGATGATCTATGCTGGCCATGTGCAGGGAGAGGAAAAGAACAGGCCGAACCTGAAATCTGTCCCTTCTGAGGGCTGGACTGCTACATTGGTCTGTGCAGATACACCACATAAAAGAGAAATCGCAAGGTTTATTTCCTATATGACACAGGAGGAAGCAACCTTAGATGCAGCTCCAACAATCGGAACGGACACTTATGATATTGTGGATGGATGTTTTGTTATCAAGGATTCTGTTAAAAAGGAATTTCAGGAAAATTATGAAAGGGCAGCCGAAAAATATTATTCGAACCTTGAATTTTTTGTGGACTGGACGACTGTTCAGAAATATCAGCCGTCATCGGAACGGACAGAGGCAAAGGGTTCCTATAATAAATTTGCCATCTATGACAGCAAGGCAGTGAACGCTGCAGAGGATGTCAGCACAGACAGTCCCATGCAGGAGATAAAAGAACAAATAGAAAGCTTCTATAACAGTGCAGAGATAGAGATACTAATTAGCGATTCTCTGGAAAGCTGTACGCAGAAATACTATGAGACAATCACACGGATGGAGGAAATGGGGCTGGGAGAATGGGAAACATATGAAAGCCAGCAGTATTACGAAGCCAAAAAGAAACGGAGTATTCTGTAAGGAACTGTATAGTAAACGCATAAAATACATGCGTTAACTATAATGGATGCGCACGGATACACATAGGAAGTTATGCTGCTTTGCAGCGTGTATCCGGTGCTGTAAACGAAGCAAAACGCAAGCGTTTTTTTCGTTTACTATAATATTCATATTCATAAAAATTACCCTCCTTATTACCATTATAAGGTATATGGTAATAAGAATAAAGAATTTAGTAAGTGCTAAAAAGCAAATACCAGTTGCGCATTATTTTACAGTTCTTCCTCCCTCCGCTTAGTCCTGTTTTGTTGCCTGTTATGCTGGTATTGGTTGTAGAACTTGGTATAATGCTTGTCTTTCTTGCGTCTAGTCCGAACAGGGCATTCACGTGGTCGCAAATATTTGAAAACAGTGTTAGAGCGTGTTTTATTCATGAAACAGAATGAAAAAGACACATTGTTTTTTTGTGCGAAAAAATACTACTTGTCCCTTGACGGTCTGGATAGTCGAAACGGGGAAATGCAGATTGTTTTTCGTAATTGGATATGGTATAATTCGCTCTGTGCAGCCCGACAAATCGGGATAGGAGCAAAATTATGACATCAGATTTGTTTAGTGAGTATCTTTTTCTATCTGATAAAATGAGAACGGGATATAAAAGCAGTTTAGGAAAATCTCATTCATCGTGGGAAAATTTCTTTACAGAGATAACACCTGCTATTCCCGAAGTTTTTTTAGCGATTTATGGAGAAGTAGCAGGGACACATAGAGATATTGCCATTCAAAAATATATGGATTTTGTTCCAGGCTACAGGTTGATACAAATTACTGACGATAACAAAGAGGTCATTTTTCATTTTGCACCAGGCGATGGACTACAGAAGTGGCATAATTCCGTATAGCTGTTTTTTGAAACTATAATTGCATTTTATACAGAAAATGTATTTTATTTGGATGATGACGGCTTTCCTGGCTATGATTTTGAAAAAGAAGGTGTAATAGGTGCAATGCATAATCCAGATATAGAGTATTGGATATTGGACAGAATGGCTTATTCCCGTTTACTGGGCAGAAAAATCCAAAACAGGGCGGCGGTAACTATTAAGTATCGGCTTGCCTAATGTGCTTTTTTAGGACAGTCAACCGCCGCTCAATGGGTTTTTGCTTTTGCTGAAAGTCAGAGATGGATTCAAGGCCGATACATTCTGCAAGATGGGACTTGGGGACAGCAGCAAAGACTGGGAAACAATGGTGTTGGAATTGATATTGATATTGCAACGAGCTTATAGGCTTCCCATTTATCGGGAAGGTAAACAGGGCGAAAATCGTAATCTGCAGGGATAGATTAAAAGTCAGGAGATGGGAACATGAAACGTTTAAGAACAGATGCATTAGAAACTTTGAGATCAAAATTGCGAAGGCTTATAGCAGATGATGCAGAAAATATAGATAAAGCGCTGGCATATGATCTGGAAGCACAGATCATCCTCAATGTCAGAGCCGGTTTTTTATCTATTGATGAAATCGCAGAAGAAGTCATGGAGTATATTTCGGAAGAGTATCTTGAAGTGAAAAAACATATTTCTGCGGGTGCGTTACAGGAGCTTGTTAAGGGATATTGGGATGAATATGCAAATACAGGTAAGCAGGAGAATTACTTGAAACTGGCTTCTGCTTTTCGGAAGTTAAATGAACAGGGAATTGTAGCATTGCACTGTGCGGGATATGTTCAGTCTGATGGTTTTGATGACTGTAATGAGATTGCTGCGGATATGGATGAAGACGGGGAGACTGTAATTGGGTGTTGTTTTTATACCTTGCAGGATTTGGAACATGTGTTGAAGGAAGACACTACAAAACTTCGCATATCGTTTGGAAATTATTTTGATAAACCAACGGCAGTGGAAATAGGAAAAATGATCGTGAAGGAATTAGAGGCGGCAGGTTTTGTCACAGAATGGAAGCAGAGCGTTGATGAAAAAATAGCTGTCAGAGATATGGTATGGGATAAGGTTTTTGAAACAAAGGAGAATGCCCTGTTTTAGCAGTCTGCAGAAACAGGGAGGGGTGATTTCATCGTTGAACATGGCGTGCTGAAGAAATATGCTGGTTCTGATGAAAAGGTGGTAATTCCGGATGGCATTGCAGAAATCGGCCCCTGGGCTTTCAAGGACTGCGTATTCCTGATCCATATCACAATTCCAGAGAATGTGGAAATGATCTGCAGTGCAGCCTTTGCCGGTTGTAGAAAGCTGACAGGTATCACAATCCCGGACAGCGTGAAGTCTTTAGATGGTACTATTTTCAACGGTTGTACCGCATTGACCAGTCTTATCCTTCCGGCTAAGGTACGTAAAATTGATGAATCGGCATTTCAGATGTGTACTAGTACATCATTGCATTAATATTAGAGTAATATTAGTATGGAAATAATTTCCA
>CANSYK010000100.1 GCA_947651225.1 uncultured bacterium
ATTTTAACAAATATATAGAGTCATGCATAGGTACGGATTATTTCCTGCTTACAATTATTGCACAGTTGTCTGATTATGATAATGGAAATTGGGAAGAATGGGCGACGAAAAGAATAGGAAATTGTAATCGCATTCGTTTTTGTCGTTATGATGAAAAGATTAATACTTACGATTTGATTTCGCATGCAAAAATGGTTCTTCCCTATTCATCTACAACAGGTTTGGAAGCTATATTGTTGAATGTTCCAGTGATAACACATACAAACGTTTACTATGATTCGCTGGAATGTGTTTGGTCAGCAAAAGATAAGGAGGATTATTTTTTGCTTATAGAGAATGGACTAAAAAATAATCTGTTTGTTGATCAAAAGAAAAAAAAGATTGCTGCATTAGCCTTTTCTTTTATTATGAATAGTACAAATATAGATATATTTGGGGAATATAGTACAGAATGGTATAAATCAACTTTAGATGAACTGTTGCAACGGAAAGAGGTAAGGAAGATATTGATGGCAATTGGAGATAACATACCAACGTTATATTTAAACATATTAGAATTAATTTGATATTTTATATTTCATAACGATTATAGGGGGATAAATGATGAAAAGTATTATGAATATTGCTACAGCAATAAACGGAAAATATGCCAAATATTTGCTTGTTATGTTGCAGTCTTTATTCAAAAACAATCCAAATAGACCAATTAATGTTTATGTGTTAAATAGTGGTTTGGGGAAAACTGAACAAGATATGATTTTAGATGCATGTAAAAATCCTAATCATCAAATTGTTTTTTTGGAGGTTGATATATCTTTATTTGACAATGTCAGGACAATGGAATTTACTGTAGAGACATATTTTCGTTTGGCTATGTTAGAGCTGTTACCAATTCATGTAACCAGATTACTATATTTAGATGTAGATATTATAGTAAATGCTTCCTTAGACCCATTGTATGATATGACGTTTGAGGATCAATTAATTGTTGCATGTACACATAGGAAGACTGAGCAGGAATTGAAAGAAGGTATACATCTGGGCACAATTTGTCCAGAACGCGGAGAGTGCTTTAATGCTGGTGTAGTTCTCTATAATATTGAAGAAATCAGAGGAAAATATAGTTTTCAAGATTTTGAAAAAGTTATGCAGGAAACAGATTATTATTATGATCAGGGAGTGTTGAATTATCTGTTTTGGGATAAAGCAATTTATATTGATACACTAAAATATAATAATCGTGGATATCAGGGAATTGATATAAATGACATAGTGATCATTCATTATGCAGCAGGAAATCCATGGGAATTGTGGTTATCTGAAAGAGAGTTACAGGAATTAAAGGGAATAGAATTATTAGATAAAAAGAGGGATAGTACATTAAATGCATATTATATGCATTTAACTTCAATATGGTGGGATTATGCAAAAGAAACACCAGTATATGATTTGCTTAAGTATGAGCGTGAGGTAAAGCAAGACTATTTTATGAGGAAAATAGTGAGGGAATATTTTGTCCCAGTTAATCGAGAGATAGGACGTTTAAGGGGAACAGAAATGTTAATCAACGCTGTATTGAAATATGGAAGTATTGCAGAGTGTTTTTGCCAACAGGGTGTAGCTGGCTGTGCTATTTATGGATTAGGAAAAGTTGGCCGGTATGTATTAGGGGATTTGAAAAAAAATAATTTTCCTGTAACCTGTTATATTGACAGAAGAGAATATTTAGAAGTTTCAATACCATATAGACATGTTGGTGAGATAGAAGATATTTCTGCTCCAATTATTGTGTGTGTAATGTATGATGGTGAGAAAATAAAAAAGAGATTACTGGAAAGAGCAGATACTGAGGTGTTATTGTTGTCAGACATGTTGGCGTAATGACTGAAATGTTATAATGTTTTGGAGTGTTTATTTCTGGTGGATTAAATAGTTTTATGTGGGGAGGAAAAATGTGATGGTTGAACTTATTAGTAATGATGTGGATTTTTATAGTGAATATAAAAAAGATGTCCGTCCAATTATTGTCTGGGGAGCATCAGATTGGGGCAAATTATTGTCTGATGAGCAAATTTTAACGATTGAATGTTTTTGTGATAGAAATAGTTCTGTAGAGGAGCTTAATGGGCTTCCAGTGTATTCCATTGATGAGCTAAAGGAAAAATATAGAAACAGGTCTGTTTATATTATGAATTCAATTGGAACTGCTGAAATTAAGGAAGATTCTGTATATTGTTCTGTATCTTCTCTTGGATTGGACGCAAAAATATGCAATGTTCATAAAAATATTGCATTTCTAGGAAACAGTTCTTTTGTTTATCAAGGAAAAAAATATCACTTATTTTCTCATATTCATAATTGTGGTTTTTTAGATGAAAGAATGAGTGAGCGGGCGATAGAAATAGCTATTGCACAGAAATGGCTGGAGAACCATTCGGATAATATTATAGAGATTGGTGCTGTGACACCTTACTATTTTCCAAATTTAATTCAGGATATTGTTGATCCGGCAGATGGACATTATTTGGTATCGTGTCATAAATCTGTATTTGATGTAGATTTAATTGGAAAAAATGTATTGTGTATTTCTACAGTTGAACATATAGGAACAGGGGAGTATGGGGTAGTGGAAGAAAGGACGGCATATATGGCCATTGAAAAAATATTACAAGAGAGTAAACATTGCCTGATCACTACTCCATTAGGGGAGAATCCTTTAGTTGACCAGTATTTGGTTGATCATTATCAAAACGATATGGTTAATGTTTTTGAAAGAAATGGTTTTGGAAATCAGTGGAAGGCAATAGATAAAACGGACTTTGATTATGAACGGATGTACAAACATAATAAGATGGTTAGGGAAATCTATATAAGAAGGAAATTATTAGGTGCCAATAATGTTAATATTGTAATTGAGAAATAGTACAGTTTGGGGTTCATGTTTGGTAAGAATTTTTTCTGAATATGCAGAAAGGTTAGATAACAATGTTAGATGCAACAAAGAAAATTATAATTGTTGGTGTTGGATTAAAGAAGAGAAGTTTATTTCATTATATTTTAAGTCAATTAAATGAAAAGAATTATAATGTAGTTGGAATAGCAGATAATGATAAAACGAAACAGGGAATTTATGATGGGGATTACTGTATAGAAGCTGTTGAAGATTGTATAAGAAAAAATGGTAATGTATTTATAATTATTTCAACAATTAAGGAGTATGATTCTCTAACAAATCAGATGCAGGATTTAAAATTAGTCAGGGGAGAAGACTATGAATATGCTTTTTGTATGGAGGAAATATTTAACGCAAATTCCTATGCCTTTTATAAGAATGCAATAGTAAAAAATGGCCTCTATTATCCTTCCTCTGTACGGCTGGAGATGTCAAGCCGCTGTAATTTGCAGTGTATTTATTGCAGATACCATAGTGTGTATATGAGACAGCTACCAAAAGGATGTAATAGCGATTTGGATTTTGCAACATTTAAGGAAATTATAAAGCAGATTAATGATATAGGAACGGTAACGGAAATATTAAATGTGCAAAAAGGAGAAATGTTATGCAATCCTAAATGGTTTGAAATGCTTCATTATATATTAGAATATAGTTCAATTCGCAGATTTCATTTCAGTACGAATGGCATGTTTTTGTCAAAAGATGTAGTTCAAAAATTGATAGCTCTCAATTTTGATGAATTGTCAGTGACCATTTCATTAGATGGTTATGATTCGGCAGAAAATGACAGATTAAGAAAGAATGCGAAATTTGCGGTTATAGAAGAAAATGTTAAATATCTCTTAGAGAAAAGAAGTAAAAATATGAAAATTCAGTTTCAAAATACACAGTTATTAAATGAAGACGATGTGAACAGAGTTAAAGATAATGTTGAGTTAGCAGTTGATGAAAATAATTACTTAAAAAAAGTATTTGGTAATGATGTTGATGTGCAGAGATATTCGGCTTTGATTACAGGTCATGAAGAGATAGATAAAAGAATAGAACAGGAAGAAAAAGTATATGTAGAGTATATACATAAAATAGCGTCTACTGGATGTCCCCTTCCTTTGTTGGAATTGACTATAGACAGTGAGGGATATGTATGTGTATGCGGATGTGAACCCTGGGGACAGTTGTTAAGAATAGGGAATATAAAAGATGGTTTATTATTGGATATATGGAATAACAAAAAGATGCAGGAAATCCGTGGCTACTACAAAGTAGGCAATGAAGTACCTCTATGTAAACATTGTGTTTTAAATGCATTGTCGAACAATAAAACAGTGGGAGTGTTTGTAAAAAGCAACAATATGCATAAATGATATCGTGTTAAGAAATCAAAAGTGTGAGGATATTTTTGAATATAGAGATTGTGTTAATTAATGGAGGAAAATATGCTTAATGGAAAGAATATTTTAATTACAGGTGGCACTGGATCTTTTGGAAAAAAGTTTTTGAAAATGATATTTGAGTATTATGAGCCGAATAAGGCAATTATTTATTCAAGAGATGAATATAAACAAAGTGTTATGAAAAGTGAATATGAAGACAAAATTGATATGTCTAAAGTTCGTTTTTTTATAGGTGATGTACGAGATAAAGACAGACTTTTTAGGGCATTTCAAAATGTAGATTATGTAATTCATGCTGCTGCTATGAAACAGGTACCAACTTGTGAGTATAATCCAATAGAAGCTGTGAAAACGAATATACAGGGAGCACAGAATGTTATTGAAGCAGCTTTGGATAGAAATGTAAAAAAGGTAGTTGCTTTATCAACAGATAAAGCAGTAAATCCAATTAATTTGTATGGTGGTACGAAGCTTGTTTCGGATAAGTTATTTATAGCAGCAAATGCATATACTGGGTATAACAATACCAGATTTTCTGTTGTTCGATATGGAAATGTAGCAGGAAGTCGTGGTTCAGTAATTCCAATTTGGCAAAAAATTATTAATGATGGTGGAAAGTCTTTGGGGATAACAGATATGCGTATGACTAGATTTTGGATTACTTTAGAACAAGGTGTAGAATTGGTATTTAAAGCTTTAGAAGAATCAAAGGGTGGAGAGACTTATATTTCCAAGATACCATCATTTCATATAGGAGATTTGGCAAAGGCAATGCTGTCTGATTGTGAGATTGAAGAGTTTGGTGTTCGTGAGGGAGAGAAACTCCATGAAGTCATGGTAACCAAGGATGATTCGTGGACTACATATGAGTACGAAAAACATTATATTATTTATCCACATTATGAGTGGGCAAATTTGGAAAATAATATATTGCCTGGAGGAAAAAAGGTTGATGAAGGATTTGAGTATAGTTCTGGTAATAATGAACAATGGATGTCTGTTGATGATTTGAGAAAAGAACTTTCAAAATTAAAAGGAGAAGTAATATGATTAGCGATAAAATGAAGTTACAGACAAAGAATTGTGATGCGTACTCTGTTTTTCCTGATTTTAAAGGAAAAACAATGAATATTGAAATTGTTAATATGTGTAATGAGAAGTGTATATATTGTGAATATTCAGCTCAAGGATTGCATAGACAGGGTGGTTTTATTGATGATGAGTTGTTTTATAAAGTTACAAAGGAAGCAAAAGAATTAGGAATTACAGATGTTGGGCTGTATATTACTGGTGAACCATTTTTAAATCCATTACTTGATAAGTATATTTATTATTTGAAAAAGGAATTAAAATTTGATTATGTATATTTATCTACTAATGGGATTTTGTGTACTTCTGATAATTTAATAAAAGTAGTTGAAGCAGGGATTGACAGTATTAAATTTTCAGTCAGTTCTTCAGAAAGAGAAAATTTTAAAAAACATCATGGAGTAGATGCTTTTGATAAGGTACTTGACAATATAAAATTTGCATACAAATATCGGGAAGAAAATCAATTGGACTACGCTTTGTATATGTTTTGTATTATCACTCGTTACAATGAACATGAAAAAGAAAAAATGAAAGAGTTATATGAAAAATATGTTGATGAAATTGTATGCTTGAATGTTATATCCAGTCCATATGTAAAGGGTGTAAGAGAGTTGTTGGGAACTCAAATGAGAGAGGCTGGTTTGACGGAAATAATTTGTATGGAAAATCTAACTTTGCCATGTGAAGAGTTATTTAATAAGATTGTAGTAAATGCAGAAGGTTATTTATGTGTATGCTGTCATGAAACCCGTTCAGGTTATACATGTGTTGAAAACTTACATGAAATATCATTAAAAGATGCAGTATATGGGGAAAAGATGAAAAAAATTCGCCAGATGCATATAGATAAAAAGATTTGTGGGACAATTTGTGAGGATTGTATATCAGGAAGCATACATGAGATTGTTCCATTTGAACAGAAATTATGCAATAAAGGTACCAGAATTTCAGTAGTTGATGTTTCAGAAGAAATAAAGAGGCGTTTTCAATAAAAATAGTCAGAAATATGTGGGGATGGTAATATGGCAAAGTTATGTTTAGGAACTGTTCAATTTGGAATGAAATATGGAATCAATAATCAAATTGGAAGGCAGCCAACCTGGGAAGAAAGTTTTGAGATGTTAGATTATGCACTGGATAATGGGATTGATACTATTGATACTGCCTGTGCATATGGTGAGGCAGAATTGATTCTTGGAGCCTACTTTAAACAATGCAAAAAGGCAAAAAATATTAAAGTTATTTCAAAATTGAAACCTAATGTGATTGAAAAAGATAATTCGGTAGAAAAAATCATAATGGAAGAATGCAAAAATTCTTTAAAACGCCTTTGTATAGAACAGATGGATGGATATTTGTTACACACTCCAGGGTATATTTATAATGATGATGTTTTGGCGGAGTTGCTAAAATTGAAACAACAAGGTTATGTCAAAAATATAGGTGTTTCCATATATGATCTAAAAGAGGGATATGTTGCAATTGATACTGGTATTGTAGATTATATTCAGTTACCATATAGTATATTAGACCAAAGGGGAATGAAAGAGGGGTTTATCCTAGATGCAAAGAAAGTAGGAATTAAAATATTTACAAGAAGCGCATTTTTGCAGGGGCTGTTTATGATGGATAAGGCATCTGTTCCATATCATTTGCAGAATGCGGTTCCATATTTGGAGATTGTGGAAAAAATAATAAAGCAATATAGTGTAGATAAAGTTTCAGCAATATTAGAATTTGTGCAATGTGAAAGTGATATTGATTATTTAGTTTTCGGTGTGGAAAGAAAAGAACAATTGCAGGAAAATATATTGAAAGGCAATGAAACAAATGTACCAAGGGAGTGTATAGAAGAATTAAAAAAACAAATAAATAACGTTACAGAATCAATTATATTCCCTAGTTTGTGGTCAAATGGGAGGAAGGCAGAATGATAAATGAGAAGTTTTTAATGTATTACAGATAGTATATATGTCGAAGGCTAGTTGTTCTGGTATTTTGCAAGTGTGTTAGGAGATGGAAAAATTGTATAATTTGGCAATTATTCAGGCAAGAATGGGGGCATCACGTTTACCTGGAAAGGTGTTTAAAAATTTGGCGGGTAAACCAGTATTATGGCATGTCATTCATCGTGTAAGTAAAAGTAAATGGATCAACGAAGTTGTTGTAGCAACTACAATTCAAAAAGCGGATTTAGAGATTATTAAATTTTGTGCAGAACAGGGAATCAGAGTGTTTGCAGGTTCTGAAGAGGATGTACTTGATCGATATTATCAGGTGGCGAAGTTGTTTAATCCAGATAATGTTATTCGTATTACTGCAGATTGTCCACTGCATGACGCAGATGTGATAGATTGTGTAATAGCAAAGCATATCAGTGAAAATAATGATTATACTTCTAATACAATAAAAGAAACATTTCCAGATGGATTAGATTGTGAAGTGATTAAATTTTCTGTTTTAGAAAAAACATGGCAAGAGGCAAAGTTATTCTCTGAGAGAGAGCATGTAACGCAGTATATAATCAATAACAATTTTTTGAAAAAGGGTTGTGTTTTTAATTCTGTTGACAGAGGAGTTGAACGTTGGACATTAGATACAGAAAAAGATTATAAATTTATTCAGAAGATATATGATGAATTGTATATGGAGAATCCAGAGTTTAATTCATCACATATTTATGCTTTGTTGGATAAAAAGCCAGAACTTAGAAAAATAAATGGTGATATAGTTCGAAATGAGGGCTTACTAAAATCTATTGTAAATGACCATGTAGTGTAATTGGTTTTGTTATGTGGCAGAAGGTTAAAATATAATTTTCGGAGGAATATGATGAGACAAGTAGAAGTTCAGAAAGTTGAAATTAAAGATTTATGTATGAATACTATTGTTGCAGGATTTTATCAAGGCGATGGTATTATATTTGTAACAGAAAACGGCAGGTTAGTTGGTGCAGTAACGGAGGGGGACATTAAGCGCCGTTTTAGAAATGGTCAGCATACGGTGAACGAAACGATTATTAATCATAAAATAAGTTATATTGAGGAGTGCAAGGATTCTGCCCACACATATGCCAAGGCAGAGGAAATATTTAAGAGGTCTTCAAAGATTCATAATATTCCTGTTGTAGATAGTAAGGGGGAGCTTTTATATCAGATTATTAGAGAAAATGACATGATGTTTGAACATGTGAAGAGTTGTTTTAGAGTGATTTGCAGGGGATTTTTTGGCAATGTGTTTTTAAGCTCAAGTTCTTTGGATGTATTTTTTGAATGTCATAGAGTAGAACATATTGTCTTGGCAGGTGGAGAAAACCGGATATTAAATTGGGCCAAGGAATATTTAACAAAAGAATTGCAACAATTTGGTGTAGTGAGTGCAGTAAATATATCTATAGCAGAAAATGTTTTTGCATGTCAGGAGTTTGGAGAAGGTACTTTGGTAATCTGTACTTCAGAGGTAATTGCGTATTATTTGAGGACAAATTTTATATATTTTCTTCCAGTTGTATCACTTGAAGAAATGAAACAGTACTGTTATTACAAAAAATTAGATGATATTGATGAAGATACGATTGCAGATTTTCTTGAGTTATTTGGTTATGAGACAATTTGCATTTGCGATAGGAATAAATACATTAACCGGATAATACATGATATAGAGAAATGCGGGGTTCATGTGACTGGGGATAATAAGATTGACGCTACGGTTGTCAATTTTTATCAAACGGATTTGTGTGCGTTTTCTATGAATAATACCTTAAAAGAAACGCTTTCTTTACAAAATTTTTATTTAATCTTGGAATGGATACAGAAATATCGTTATATTCTCCATAAATCGATTACTCCAGATGAGTATACAAAACAATGTGTATCATTTATGCAAAGGCAAAAAGAGGAAGGAATGGAGGGGATAGTTTTTGAACTAAATAATACTCTGGATTATCATTGCGCTGAGGCAATTAAAGCAGAGGTAGAGGAGTTTTTGGTTATGAAGCCGGGAGAGAAAATGGTAGAAGAAATACGGCTGGTAAAAGATATTCAAAATACTGGAAATCTAAAAGAAATGTGTATATGTGCTTCATTGGTAAATATATGTTATGACTCATTGCATGATTATTTTAACAATGTGTATGTACATAGACCAAAAGGGAAAGGCTTATATCTTAATCCTAATAGAAGTGTTGAGAATTATGATAAAAATGAAATATATTTTTCATCGGATTTTATTACAACAATGTATGGAAGAGAGGATTTTCCGTTAGAGCAGTTTTTAGCTGATATGAAAAATTGTTCTGTGGTACGTGTAAATGAAACACATTTAAAATATCAGAGCAATTATGCATCGGAGTTTTTTAATACAGATACATATGGTTGTCGTGTTGTGGAAAATGCACCCAAAAAATACATAGGTACGATATGGCTGCTTGGGGCTTGTATTTACTCTGGCTATGCCGTAGTAGATAGTGATACAACTGCCTCAATTCTTCAAGAGAGATTAAATCAATTAGGAAGAAAATATAGGGTGGTTAATCTTAGTGTATCCGGTGCTAATATGTGGAATTATATGGATAAAATACGTGATTCCGAGATAAGGGTACATGATATTGTTGTTTGCTGGGTTCAGGATGCGTGGAACAGGAGGGATGATGAGCATGTTATTATAACAGATATGGATGAATTTATTAGCCAAATAGGGGATAATGATTATTGGGATAATACACTTCATTGTGGAAGAAAGGGTTATGCTATTATTGCAGAACATATATTGAATAAAATTGAGCCAAGTCTGATATCTTTACCAGAAAGGAGATTCCAACTTGGGGACAATTTAGAGAGGGAGATTGCTGCTTTTGTTAAAGATATGATAAATAATGTTAGATCAATTACAGATGGGGGGATATTTTATAGTAAAAAAGCAAAGTTTGGTTCGATTGTAATGAATTGTAATCCATTTACTTATGGTCATCAGTATCTTATAGAGACAGCTTCACGTCTAGTAGACATTCTTTATGTATTTGTAGTAGAAGAGGATAAGTCGGTTTTCCCTTTTTGCAATCGTTTTCAGATGGTAAAAGAAGGGGTACAGGATTTTTCAAATGTTGTTGTTTTGCCAAGCGGAAAATTTATGATATCATCTGTTACATTTCCAGGATATTTTATGAAAGATAATCCAGATGGTAAGTGTTATGACTCTTTTTTGGATTTAAAGATATTTTCACATTATATTGCACCAGCATTGGGGATTTCAGTACGTTTTGTAGGGGAGGAGCCATTTGATCAAGTGACGGCACAATATAATCTGGACATGAAAACAATTTTGGGTGAGCAAAAAATTGATGTAGTTGAAATTCCAAGAAAAAAATGGAATGGAGAGGTAATAAGTGCCACTAAAGTAAGGGAATTGATGAAAACAGGCGAGTATCGCATGTTAAAAAATTATGTGCCAGACAGTACGATTAAATACTTGTAGAAGTATAAGCATAAATGGATTTTTTCAAATAAGGTTTATATGAGTTATAAAATAATATTTGAAAAGTATATTACTGTGTGGAGGAAAAATGAATATGAGTGAAACAGAGAAATTATATCATATAGCAAAACGGATTATTCCGGGAGGAACACAATTATTAAGTAAGCGGCCAGAGATGTTTCTTCCTGGAAAGTGGCCTGCATATTATTCAAAAGCGAAAGGGTGTGAAGTTTGGGATCTTGATGGGAATAAGTATTACGATACCTGTATTATGGGAGTGGGAGCATGTGTACTGGGATATGCTTTTGATGAAGTTGATGAAGCGGCCAGAGAGGCTATTGCCAGGGGCAGTATGTGTACATTGAATGCGCCAGAGGAGGTAGAACTGGCGGAGAAGTTATTGCAATTGCATCCCTGGGCAGATATGGTACGGTATGCAAAAGCCGGTGGAGAAGCAATGGCGATGGCTGCCAGAATTGCACGTGCAGCTACGAAAAAAGATATTGTTCTTGTTTGTGGCTATCATGGCTGGCATGACTGGTATCTTGCTGCCAATCTAACAAAAGGAGATCCATTGGCAGATGTGCATTTAAAGGGGCTGCAGCCTCTTGGAGTACCCGCTGGAATGGCAGGCACTAATTTGATATTTCATTATAATGATATCAAAGAGTTCAAACATCTTGTTTATGAAAACAGAGGTAATATTGCAGCTGTTATTATGGAACCAATTCGTAATAATTATCCAAAGGAAGATTTTTTGAGACAGATTCGCAAGATAACAGAAGAAGAGAGGATTGTTTTGGTATTTGACGAAATAACAGCAGGTTTTCGTCTTTGTCTGGGTGGCAGTCATTTGGAACTGGAAGTAAATCCGGATATTGCTGTTTTTGCAAAAGCGATGACGAATGGATATCCGGTTGCAGCTGTTATAGGAAAAGAGCAATTTATGCAAGTGGCACAAGATACGTTTATCAGCAGTACTTTTTGGACAGAACGGATTGGTTTTGCAGCAGCACTGAAGTCTTTGGAATGCTATGAAAAATATCAGGTTGATGAACACATAAATAAGATCGGTAGACAGGTGCAGGAACATTGGGCGATGATTGCGGCGAAACACAATATTAAAATTCATATTTCGGGTATATGTTCTTTAAGTCATTTTGAGTTTGAATATAATGATTCTTTAGTGTTTAAAACATATTTTACGCAAGAAATGTTAAAAAAAGGTTTTTTGGCTTCCACTGGGTTCTATATGTCATATGCTCATACAGAACAGGTTTTGGATAAATATTTTACCGCATTTGATGAAGTGATGGGACAGATAGAACGAATTTTAGCGAAAAAAGAAAATATTTTGCAGTATGTTACAGAGATTTGCCATGCTGGTTTTGAACGATTAAATTAGCTGATATAAAGTGTTGGTTTTCAAGAGGATATGGGAAGACTTTCTGTCGGTTTGCGAAAGGAATGTGAGTTACTATGATTTTATATGATAGATTGAAAAAATCTGATACATATATAATTGCTGAAATGTCTGCCAATCATGCAGGTAGTTTTGAGCGTGCCAAAGAAATTATCCATGCCGCAAAGGAATCAGGGGCAGACTGCATTAAGATTCAGACGTATACTCCAGATACCCTGACAATTGACTGTAATAACAAATATTTTATATTGATAACGGGACATGGGAAGGGGAAACTCTCTATCAGTTGTATGGGAAAGCGTATACGCCATGGGATTGGCAGGAAGCTTTGAAGGAGGAAGCAGAAAAGGCAGGAATCGATTTTTTGTCAACGCCATTTGATAAAACGTCTGTTGACTTTTTGGAAGATTTGCATGTAGCCGCATATAAGATTGCATCTTTTGAATTGGTGGATATTCCATTGATTGACTATGTGGCATCAAAAAATAAGCCTGTTATTCTGTCTACAGGGATGGGTTCTTTCGAGGAAATTAAAGAAGCGGTAGATACCATTCGGAAATATCATAACCAGATAGTATTGTTAAAATGCTCCAGTGCATATCCGGCTATTTCAGATGAAATGAATCTTTTAACAATGGTTGATATGAAGGGGAAGTTTGGCTGCCTGGTAGGGCTATCGGATCATTCTATGGGTTCACTTGGGGCAGTAGCTGCTGTCGCCATGGGGGCAAATGTGATAGAGAAGCATTTTTGTTTGAGTAGAGACATTGAAAATCCGGATTCATCTTTTTCGATGGAGCCACAGGAATTTGCAGATATGGTTCATGATATCCGTGTGGTTGAAAAGGCGAAAGGTAAAGTGTTTTATGGGCCTGCGGAACAGGAAAAGGATAGTATGGTGTTTCGGAAATCACTATTTGCAGTAAAAGATATAAAATCAGGGGAATTGTTAACAGAAGAAAATGTAAGAGTTATAAGACCAGGATATGGTATGAAACCTAAATACTTAGGGAGGATTTTAGGAAAAAAGGCATTATGTGATGTGGGCAGGGGTACACCAATTTCCAGAGAAATAGCAGGTGAAGATGGATGAAAGGTAAACTACAAAAGGTATGTGAAAAGGACAGGGATCTATTATTTGAATGGGTAAATGATGAACAGTGCAGAAAAAATTCTTTTCATTCAGAGCCTGTATCTTATGAGGAGCATTGCAGATGGTTCTCCAAAAAGCTTGCTGACCAGATGTGCCATATGTATATATATTGTTATGAAGGAATCCCTGTAGGGCAAGTCCGCATTGACTGTGAGGCAGAGAACGGTTGTATTAGTTATTTTATTTCGTGTGAATATAGAGGGCAAGGGCATGCACGCAATATGTTGCAATTGGTGGAATATGAGATGCAGGGAAAAGTAAGGGGACTTACGGCATGTGTGAAATATGGTAATATAGCATCTCAGATGGTATTTAAGAAAAAGAATTATACAGAGATTAAAGACAAAGACTATATTAAATATTATAAAAGAATCAGTAGGAAGGCAGAGAAACTCATGTATATCCCATACGGAAGACAGTCAATAGATGAGGAAGATATTCAGGCAATTATAGATGTACTGCATTCGGATTATTTGACGACAGGCCCAAAGGTGGCAGAGTTTGAACGGAAGGTGGCAGACTATGTAGGTGCAAAGTATGCAGTAGCGGTAAGCAATGGGACAGCAGCGCTTCATATTGCATGCCTGGCAGCAGGAATTTCGAAAGGGGACGAAGTTATCACAACCCCGGTTACATTTGCAGCGTCCTCTAATTGTGTACTATATTGTGGAGGAATTCCGGTATTTGCAGATATTGATGCAGATACATATAACATTCGGCCACAGGAGATAGAACAGAAGATTACAGGGAAAACGAAAGCAATTATTCCCGTGCATTATACAGGGCAGCCCTGTGATATGGAAGCGATAACGGCAATTGCCAGAAAACATAACCTGTTGGTGATAGAAGATGCTGCACATGCATTAGGTGCGTCTTATAAAGGGAAAAGGATAGGCAGCATATCAGACATGACATGTTTCAGTTTCCATCCGGTAAAACCAATTACGACTGGTGAGGGTGGTATGGTTGTAACGGATAATGAAGGATTGTACAAGAAGCTTATTTTATTCCGGAGCCATGGAATAACCAGGGATGGTGAGCTGATGACAGAGAATCAGGGGGATTGGTACTATCAGCAACTAGAACTTGGATATAATTACCGCATTACTGATATTTCCTGTGCATTAGGCTGCAGCCAGATGGATAAATTAGATAGTTTTTTAGAGAAAAGGAAAGAGATTGCATATCGGTATGATAAAGCATTTAAGGATGTAGAAGGCATTAAGATTCCGCAACAGATGGAAAATTGCAGCAGTGGATGGCATCTTTACATGATCCAGGTGCTGAATAAAAAACGGAAAGAGGTATTTGAGTATTTAAGGGCTGCGGGAATTGGAGTTAATGTCCATTATATTCCGGTATATCAGCATCCGTATTACCGGAATCACGGCTATTCCGGCTGCTGTCTTCCAAATGCGGAAAGTTTTTATGAAAGAGCAATTAGTCTGCCGATTTATCCTGCTTTAACGGCAGAGCAGCAGCAATACATTATTAATAAGGTAATTGAGGTAGTAGTGGAGTAAGAGGGGAAACATGTTCTTTATTCGGGCAGATGCAAATAAATCGATTGGAACAGGACATATTATGAGATGTCTTTCCATAGCAGAAGAATTTCGCAGAAGAGGGGAAGCAGTAACATTTATTACAGCTGACAATTATTCTGAAGAAATGATAGCAACAAAAGGTTTTCCGGTGGTTTGTCTGCATTCCATATGGAACGATCTGGACCGGGAAACAGAAAGTCTGGTTGAAACCATCAGAACCCTGCATATAGAAATCCTCCTGATAGATTCTTATTATGTTACAGATTTGTATTTAAGAACCATCAGGAAGTATACAAAGGTTGTATATATTGATGATGTGGATTCTTTTATTTATCCGGTGGATCTGTTGGTAAATTACAATATGTATGCAAATGATTTGGACTATGAAATGAGATATCGGAAGGCTGGATTTGATACGCAGTTTGCATTGGGGTGCGGTTATGCCCCGTTACGGACAGAATTTTCTAATGTACATAAAACAGTAAAGGAGAAAGTTTCTGATATTTTGGTGACTTCAGGCGGTACGGACAACTATAACGTTGCAGGAAATATACTGGATCTTTTGGACAGGCAGCCATGGTTTGAACAGTTAAATTACTATATTATTTTGGGAAGATTTAATTTACATATAGAGGATTTGAAAAAAAAGTGGGGATTGCATAAGAATGTTCATTTGCTTATGAATGTTTCCAATATTTCGGAATATATGAAATCTTGTGATATTGCAGTTACAGCAGGTGGTGTGACAACCTATGAGTTATGTGCCTGTGGCATACCATCTATCATGTATACTTTGGCAGATAACCAATTGCAAATTGCACAGATGGCATCGGAAAAGTGTTTCATCCCATGGATTGGGGATGTCCGTGGAGATATGGAGAACTGTATGTATAATATAATTTTATGGCTGGAGGAATTGATGGCTGATAAGGAAAAGAGAGAAAGGATGAGCAGTAAGATGCAGGAAATAGTTGACGGGAACGGTTGTGAAAGGCTGGTGGCTGAAATCAAGACGTATCATAAACTGCAAAAAGCATAAAACTGCAAAGGGTATTTGATTTTTATATTAATATTCAATGAATAGAAAAATTGATGGCTGGGGAGGTGTTCTATGTCTACTTATATAACGAAAAACAGGATTCTTGATTTTACTGTTTCCCTGCAAATCCAGCATAGAAGTTCCAATACGATTTCCTCTTATACAACCAATATCCAGAAATTAGAACTTTATTTAAATGGAGCCGAATTATCAAAGGAAAAAATGTTTTCCTATAAAACCTTCATGCCCCGTTTTGCGTGACACCAGCCATAAATGAAAC
>CANSYK010000101.1 GCA_947651225.1 uncultured bacterium
GACAGCCCAACAGATTGAGTGTGCAACCGATATCATGTTCAAACAGGCTTGTGACCTGGAGCCCCTTTATGATGAGGCCATCCGGGCGGCAATCTTTACGGTAAAACCGGATAACATCGCTACATTCCTGGGACAGAGCCTTACCTATAACTGTAAGAAAGAAGTCGGCACAAACTATAACCAGCGTATTCCCGGTACGAGAATCAAACACCATATGGGTGATGTATCAATTAAAATGTATGACAAATTTGGCTGTGTCTTACGGATAGAAAGTACCTGCAATGACATCGGGACTTTTCGTGTAAAACGGAAAGTGGAACACAGGGGCGGCAGTTCCACAGAACAAAAAGCGCCTTTGAAAAAAAGTATTTATAGCCTGTATCAGTCATTCACAATCATGAAAGCCGCCAACTACCGGTATCTGGGATTCGTATCATCCTTTGATGACCACAGCGGCGGAAACAAGAACCTTACAAAAGCAACAGAGGCCGTTAAAGATAAAGGCCGTTCCTACCGTGGGCTGAACTTCTTTTCCCCAAAAGACCTGTTGGTACTGGAAGTGACCAGCCGGGGTGAATACATGACTTTTGGAATGCAGGGAAAGGATATCCGCCGCCATCTGGAGGATATCAGTCCGTCTGCCATGCCGAGAATTTTTAAGCGGCTCCGTCTCCATGGGATTATTGAACGGGTCCAAGGAACTTATAAGTATTTTACAACAGCTTACGGCAAAGAGGTCATTGCGGCAGGATTAACCGTTAGAAACCTTGTGCTTATACCAGCATTGGCATAAGTGTTTTTCTTATGCAGAAATTTTGCCATTTTGCGTCAAAAAATATTTATAAGTGGCCTACACAAACCCATGGTAAAAACGCTCTGGCCGCAATATTTCTGATGGTTTCCTGCCTGTATCAAAATAACTGAAGGTATCCAGGGCAACACGGTTCATGTACTCATTCATTGCCTCAACGTCCCCAAGCAGCAGTGCCTTGATAAAATCATTGTATTCTGGTAAACATTCCTTGAACCAGCCCTTTATCATATTTTTAAACATCATCCTTACCTCTCTGTTCGTAAGTTTCAGTTCATATCCCTCTGTTTCCATATCCAAATCCATCCAGTGATGCTCCACCTTCAAATACCCACTTGCAAGCAGCAGGCTCCAGATGGCAGCTTCATCGCTGTCAAGCTGGCTAAATACAATCTGCTCATCTATTTCTGTTTGGAGTATCCCTCCATCCAATAAATCCTCCATAACCATTTTTACGTCCCCGCTTCCCTCACGGACCAGCTTCCCTACAAGGCTGTTGCTGCTGGTATTTGCCCAGTAAGTTGAAAACTTCTTTTTGTCAAGAAAATTAAGAATCGACCATGGGTTATAAATGTCTGTCCTGTTCCCAAAGGTAAAGCCATCGTACCATTCCCTGACATCCTGCTCCATATCAGCAATCCCAAATTCAGCCAGGGCACCTGACACTTCTTCCTGCGTAAAGCCAAACACATCACTATATTTCTCCGAAGTTGTCGTCATCACTTCCAGGTTATTCAAATCAGAAAAAATGGACTCCTTACTAACCCTTGTAATCCCTGTCATGATTGCCTTATCAAGAAAAGGATTTGTTTTAAACGTATAATTAAATAGATTCCTCATAAAGGACACAATTTCATCCCAGTAGCCATTCAGATATGCCTCCTGCATTGGCGTATCATACTCGTCAAGCAGGATAATGACATTCTGCCCATAGTACCTTGCCAGCAGGCCAGACATTTTCTGTAGCGACACTGCAGCAATATCATTGTCCATATCCCTTGACACCGTGTTAAAAAATTCCCTTTCCCTGTCACTTAAGAAACCCTTCTCTTCTAAAAGAAACCGATGTTTCTCATACACCTCTACAACTTCCCGGCAGACCTGCCTCCTGGTATCAATATAATTTGCCCCTTTTACTCCGGCAAAGCTTAACGCAATAACCGGAAATTTCCCCTGCATATCACGGTATTTTTCTTCCTTCCAGATATTCATTGCTTCAAACAAATCACTGCGCTCTGCATAATCAAGGGAAAAGAACTGCTCTATCATACTCATGTTAAGTGTCTTCCCAAACCGCCTTGGGCGGGTAATCAATGTTACCTTATCAAGATTCTCCCACCATTCTTTAATGAACATTGTCTTATCGATATAAAATACATTGTTTTCTACCAATTCCTGATAACTTTGATAACCAATTCCAACCGTTCTTGCCATATCATATCCTCCCAAAATCAACTTGATTATAGTATAGTATTTTTTTTACAACTATCAATATTTTTCTTTTGAGTTTAGAATAGCCATGAATAGTAACCTTTGAAAATCAGTTACTATTCATGGCTATTAATAACGCCTTTACAGTTATAGTAAACGCATGTATTTTATGCATTTACTATATCTATAATGCCGCATATTTTTCACGGTACCATTTTGCCCGTTCCCGGCTTAATGCTTTCAACTGTTTAATCAGTTCTTTTGTTTCCTCCGAAAGCTCCGGCGCTTCTTCTGGTTTCTCCGGCTCCTCAGGTATTTCCCCCTGTGCGGCCAAATCCCCGACGATAATTCCATTTACAGAAAAGTAACGCGGTGTGCCGTCAAAATACAAATCATAGACGTCATCATTATAATCAAGCAGATATGCATATTTTAGGGTTTCCTCTTTGCCATCCTTCACTTGAACGATATCTCCGGGTTTTAGCATTCCAGCCATAACAGGCCCATCCTTTGTCATTACAGGATGGTTACAGGTCAGGGAAAGGCTAAGCCCTGATTCCATAGTTTCTATGTAAACCATTTCCTGCTGCCTGCCAGTTGTGATATCTTTGACAGGCAGCAAAGTGCCGTCCTGCATCAAAATAACATCCCCAAGCTCAATCTCTTCTATCTTTTTTACCCTGTTATGTTCCAGTTCAACCTGGCTTCCTTTGGCAATACAGCCCCACCGGATGCTAATTGGCGGAAGGCCAACAAACGTCTCTCCCTCAGTATAGTAATAGCTGGATGGCTTATCCTTGAGCGAATAACGAATTGAAATTGGAGAATGTTTTTGTACTTTATCTTTAACCCTTTCCAGCTTAATATAAAAATTGCTGTTAAGTAATACAGTTAACTGGTTCTGCGTCGTATATTTATTTGCCTCCAGTTCATGGTTCCACATTTTATCAAAATCAAAATGAATCACATTCCCATTCTCTTCATCCACCTTAAAAAAAGCTGCAATTTCTTCATAAGAGCGATTATACTCACATACACCGCCATTGTCACCCGGATAAATCAATCTCGTTTTTAGATCCCACTTTTTGGTCTCTTCAATATCAAAGCCAATCACTTTGTATGCCTGAGAAAAAATAATCGTCCCCTTTATCGGAAGACAAGTATCGACATTATTATTGCTCTTTCTTTTAATATTGGAAAAAGAGTAATCAGCCGTCTCACCACTATTTGGATTCCGGTCATATAAGACAATAATCGGATTATTATCTTTGTAAGAACGTGGGTCATTTAATGTAATGCTGGATACAGTAGAATACCCTCTGGCTTCCACCACATAACCTCCAATTTTTTCATCATAAGCAACAAGCTCATTCTCATAAGTTGTACCGATAAATTCTGCATTTGTAAGAATTTCCTGATCATCATAACTTGCAATGTCAGATACCTCTGCTCTCACTTCCTTGTTTGTATGATATGAAGAAAGGTTTTCATAATCTTCATCATAGTTGTCCAGGATAATCCCTTTCGTTGTATTGATTAATTGTCCCTGTACATTAACATATGCCATCCGCCTATTCAAATCCAGCCAGGAAGTCCCAACCAGTTCAGCATCATTTCCAGAGCCGGAACTCTTTTTGTTCCTATCTACTTCAATCACATTTACTCCAATACAGCTATGCAGCCCAAAGCTCTCACCATCCCCTTGCCGGCTGTTTTTTACCCAATAATCGTTATGTTTCTTTCTGGTATTTATAAATGCCTGATATACTGCAGGGTAATTTTGCTGCAAATATGTTTTTCCGCCCAGCTTTTCAAGAAGGTAATCGGCATTCCTTTCATCAGAAAAATCCAAACCTCCGCCTGGTATTATTTTTCCACTTTTCATAGCTTTCATATGCACCCTCCTAATTTTTCTTTCAATTTTATAGTTCCTTTTTCTCCAGGCTTTCCAGCGTCCCCCTTCTTTCCAGGCAAACCTGACTGTCCGTCAGAACCGCCCGGCCCGCCCTTTCCCGGGTTACCGCCCTCTCCGCCATTGCCTCCGGCTCCTCCTGGGGCAAAATCTTCTTTTGGTATTATCCGGCTGCCATTTTCCGAAGCCCAGGTAATGGAAAAAACAGCGCCTTTTCCTCCGTCACCTCCATTACCGCCTTTTCCTCCGTTCCCGCCGCTTCCTCCATCTCCATTTCCAAATCCATCGTTGCCGTCTCCGCCATTGCCTCCATAACCGCCTGCTCCGCCTTCACTGCCCAAGGCACATGCGACTGCATCGCCAACCAGATTTTTGATTTTCATCACTGCATTGGCACCTTTTCCACCTGGTTTGCCATCCTTCCCCATTTCCCCTGCTTCTCCCGGTATTCCGGTAGCAACAAGATGGGCATTCCACCGGTTCATGCCTTCTGTTTCACCAGGTTCAATAATTAAGGTTTCCGCAGTAAAAGTACCTGTACCCTGAAATTCAATATACCCTCCATAACAGATGGTTACTGTGCCATAGTGTTCTGATACATTGCCTGCAATAAGCGGTATGTCTCTGGTTACATCAATATCTTCCCATCTTTTTTCCATAAATTTTTCTCCTTCCTCAAAGAATATTAAATTGTTATATTTACAAAAAGAAACCTTTCCTGTCTTATGCAAAATATTTGATTTCAAACAGGGAAGCCATCCTCATTGCAAAATATACTCCCAAACCAACTGCTGCCCTGAAAGATTTGACAATAAGTAAAGCCTCCCATTCATAACCCCTGCCCATGGAATCTGTTCAGACGATAATCCCGGATGGAACCGACTGTCTTTTCCCCAGGTTTCATAACGGTAAAAAGCGTTTTTTGTATTTAGATATAATGAATTATCAATAGCAATCAACTGAAACCACTCATCCTTTTCAAGTGAAAGCTTTCCTTCATATTGAAAATAAAACCGGGATGTTTCAGAGGCATATATTTCAATGGTTCCTTTTTCATCCATCAGCGCCAGGACAAGCTTATCACGCCACGACACCATGTTCATCCTGGCAGCATCACATTCCAACTCATAAATCGGGGCAAAATATCCCTGTGTTTCCGACTGCTGATATAAATTAACGACCCCATACTCTAACGCCCCATAAAAATGCTTTCCCTGATTTACAGCCGAAACACCGCCATTCTTATAGTTTTCCCCCATCATCATATTAGCTTTGCTAAATTCCTTTTTCGCAATGTTATATTGATAATAGTAAGAATCTGTATCATTTGTTTTGGTAATTCCTGTTATGTATAAACAATCGCCATACAGTGATACCGCACTGTTTAATGTACTCATGCCATCCTCTGGTTTTAACGATGCCTGCTTATCCCAGTGAATCCCAAAATCCTGTGAACAGTATATATTGTTATTGGAAAAAATATAAAATTCCCCAGAATACTCCCACATCCGCATATTACATTGGCTAATCCTGAGGCCTTCCGCAGGCAGATTGTATTCTCCCGCTTTTTTCCAGTTCGTCTTGTATGCCCAGCGTGATATTGACTTACTATAAGGAGCTCCGTTTTTATATCCTAATACCGTAATGGTATATCTGGTATCACATTGAGGCTTCACTGTTTTTTCTCCGCTCTTTTCGATCTGGTCCATATCTTTCTCCGGATAAAAAATAGCAGCATAAGAAGAAACCGTTTCCCATGTAAAATGAACTTCTTCCCCAGGATAAAAATAGATATCTGCTTCTGGTGCCAATTTCTTTATTTCCGGCGGTTCTACATCAATATAACATTCCTTGATGGTACTCTTCCCAATCATGTCATATGCCGTTAAAGTATATTTCACAGGGGCATTTACTGTAATTTCTTTTGATTGCTCTGCCTGCACAATTCCGATTTCCGGATAGATTTCACAAGAACGGCAATTCCTGACCCGCCATTCCAGATTTGTCTTTTCTCCAATGGCAATGCAGGAAGAAGTTGCCGCAAAAGTTTTAATCTGAACCGGATAGACTTTCTGAATATCAACTGCTAACACAGTATCTTCGATATCAGGAAAATTCAGGATATAAACCAGCAAAGTGGCTATCCCGCGCTTTGCAGAGGAATAAACCTCAGAAGCTGTTACAGAAAAAGCAAACTCCTCTGACAAATCCTGCCCCGTTGGCCTTATGGTAAATACCTCCTCCAAATCAGACCAATTGGCAGACCATTCCCTGGTACTTACACTCATTACGATTGATGCCGCTTCCTGTGCTGTACACAGGGAGGTTTCCTCCTCTCCCCAACAATTGCTGATTTGGATCACCGGCCCTTCTTTGGAGCTGACGGGCAGTTTCCGGGATTCCCCAGCTACTTTTATTTTTTTAAAATCAAGGGTAAATCCCTGCTCTGCTTTTTCTTCCCCAATATATATTGCAGCCGGCAAAACCACAGAACATTTTACAATGTATTTATTTGACATGGCATCCTCCTTTTCCTATTTTTCCTCCCCGTTTTCCCGAATAATATAACCATCCAATAAAGAAAGAGGGGTATCCGGAAATATGGCTTCGGGATTGGAAATCTCTGTCACTTCTTTCATCGCCCCCTGCTCATAATAAGCAAAATGCCAGGAAAAATCCCCATCATCCGGAAGAGGCAGCATAAAGCCGAAACGGCTGGAAAGCACCGGATTAACAGCCATTGCCAGGCGGAGCTTCCTTAATTGGACATGCGTATATTCTGCATTCAGGCTTGCCCTGACACTGGGCAGTATACCTGTAAACAGATTAACATCTGCCCTGCTTCCATCAAAAGAGTAATCACATGTACCTCTCCACCCGGCAGCAGGCTTAATCCACCATCATACTTTATATACTCTGTAGCGGCCGCTGTTTTTTTTGCCTGGTATGCTGCATACAGGCAGGCACCATTAAAGCCTTTATCATTATCCATAAAATAGCCTACTGTACCATCCAGAACCCGCTCTGCATCCCCTATATATACCGGAAATGATATGTTTTCAAAATCATACGTCTGATACCGGGCAAAATTTTTGGCTGCCGGAGAATAAAACGGTTTTCCATACAACTCCATCCGTATGCTGGCACAAGCCAATACCAGAGGCTTTCCCCACAATGCCGATAAATCATCTGGGTTCATTTGGGAATAATCCGTCGAAATCCGGCTGTCAATCAAATTCATCAAACCTGAAAACGCTGCATCTTTACGTCCGTTATAATCTAACAGGGCAGATACAAATCCTTTTAGCTGCTGTGATACCACCGTAATCTGTTCAAATGTTTCCGGCAGGCCAGGTGCGGAAATCCAGGCAGCTATTGGGCACTGGTTCCTGTATATCCTTTTTAAAATCCCAAGGTATGTTCCATCACTGTCACAGACAATCAAATTATGATTTAGCATATCTGGAACCAGATACCCGCAGATTGGCGAGGTATCCGGAGACAGAGAGGAAAGTACTCGGGGAGAGGTACAGCTAACCCATTCAAATACCAGCCTTGCCCCCTGTGTTAAACGTGGAGCCAGAGTCCCATAATCCCCATATTTTTCCATAAGCTCTGAATATGCTGTTTCACCTGCCCTGGTATCTAAAATTTCCTGCTGCCCAAAGGTATTGATAATATTTACCTTCTGTATGGAAACATGTCCGGCCCGAACCGGATAAAAAGGATAGGAAAGCTTAACCGTACAAAGCTCATGCCCTGACAAAGCTATCTCTACCTTCTCACAAAGTTCCCGGCTGTCAGCCCCGGATAACACCGGAAGCTGCAGATTCCGGTTCCTGCCAAGAGTCTGGATTCCAAAATTTCCTGCATTTTGTGAAACTACCGCCAGACTGTCAACCAGCTTCACCATTTCCCTTAACGACTGATATAATTCCGGGTTATCCTCAAACTTTTCAATGCTTTTTTCCAGAACAGACTTCAAAAGCACTACCGAATGCGGCGTAATCACAGTCCGGCCTGTATAACTGCTCTGCTTTTTGGCAACGGGTTTCGTATAAAAATAATCAATATTTTCATATTTCCAGTTATCCATTGAATTATCCTTCTGGTCATTGGTACGGATTGGATGGAAAGAAAGCTTCCACTCCATAAAAAGGGTTGTCCATGGCTGTACCCATGTACTGGTTGCGATTTTTGACGGAAGTATCCCTACAGGCTTCAAGTTTTCGGCCTTTATCCGTACGGCAAGCCAGTCAGCCAGAACAGGGCTCAGGCAGACTGCTTCACAAAGCGCCTTCCTGTAAATGTCTTCCTCCAGGCAATCTGGCAGCAGGAACTCACAATAACTTAAAATATCATCTGATGTTAAAGTAACCTCTGTATGGTCTGCTGCATATCCCTCCAGCTTCTGAATGATATCTGTACGGCAGCCCATCGTCCCATCCTGGTTAAACCTTCCATCTTCTCCAAAGGCAAAAGTACGCTTCACCCCATCTCCAGCCAGTACCAGTACCGGATCTTTGGGCTGGAAAAAAAACGGCTGCTCTTCTTCTGTAATTACATAGTCCCCATTACAGGTACTAAGCAGTTCCTCCAGTTTTCTTTTTTCGGCTGCAATCTCTTGCTGCATCTGCTGTTTTTCATCCATCTGCTTTTCAATTTCACATAACAGGCGGTTGATTTCTTTTTCCACATCGGACGGGCTCAGCCCACGGATGCTTTCTCTTCCCCTCTCCTGGCATTCAAATAGATACCATGCACCATACAGCCTATCCTTATCAGATAAAATATCCCTCTCTTTTTTATGGTATGCTTCCTGCTTACGCTGCAAGTTGTTAAATAAAATTCCTGCCCATTTACCTCTTTCCCCAATTCATAGCAGCGCCCCAGACATTTATAAGGGGCATCATAGTCAAGCTGTGGTATCGTAATGGAATTTTCATTATCAAGCCCGATATAATCACTCTCAACCACCCAGCTTTTTGCTTTAATCTTTTTTTCATCACTGACAAGCCTTGTTACCAGCCAGCGGTTTGGCAGGGTTGGATAGCAGAAAATGCCATTCTTTTCTTCCGCATGGGTAAAAGCATCCGGTAAAATAAAATGCAGATGGGCTCCCTGTTTTAAAACATTTCCCCTTGTAAAAGGCATTGGCTCTATTTTGTCCCCTAAAAAGGCTCTGTTACCAGATGGGAATAATCTGGTGCGGACAAAGCAATTTCATTTTCTTTCCGGTTTTTACGGTCGCACAACATAATCTCCAATGAAAAAGGTACATATAATGCCATTACTCCTCCCTCCCATCTGCCTGCCGGTTTTGAAATATCCCCTGTCCTGCAGCAGATAACATCTCAAAAGCCAATTCTGCAGAAGTGATTTCTAATTTTTTCTTTCCATCTGGATCAAGAGACTTTTTCAGACTGTCTGCAAACTCTTTTACTTTTATTCTCCCATTGTCATCGGCCGGTACAGAAATTTCTTTTCCAGTCAGCTCCCCTTCTTTCCCCTCTTCTATATTTCGGACTTCAATCATCCGCTCATTTGTCCTTGTCCCAAAATGCAGCTCTTCCGAAGGCTCCAAAATTTCTACACAGTCTGCCTCCCCATCAAAAATACAGATTAAAATATTATCGGAAAGCCTTTCCATCCGCAGTATTGTCAGTTCCTGTTTTTTATGGTAACCCTTTATCTCCATCCCACGCCAACTTGAAACCAGAGCAGAGCGCAATAATATACCTGTCAGTATATCTTCCTCTTTCACTGCGTTTTTAAACTCTCTTTTATGATTTTCGTGCATTCGGTTATAACGGTGCAGATGATGCTGTAAAAGAATCTCTGCATTCCTCTCGTCTCTGAAATAAGAATCCGCCCTGATTTCGGCCTGTGTATTTCGGCCAATGCTGAGCGCCCCATCTACCAGGCTGTCTGTCCACTGCGGGTTCAGGTAAAAAAAACGGATGGATTCTTCTGGCAGCAAACGCTCATCTGCTGCCAGGCAGGAAAAAGGAATCCCTGACAACAGGCTAAGCTTTGAAAGCCAGCAAAGTACATCTTCACTAAGCTCCAGATCCATTCTGCTAATATGGTTTCCAATACTATCATCCATACGCCAGTGTTTCATATGTTATCCCCTTTCTTCTTCCTTTACCGGTCCAATGAGTGAGTTTTCAACCAGCTCTGTCAGCAATTCCTTCAGGCAGTATGCCTCAAAATCCCCTTCCTCTGTAAATTCCTGCAGATGGCAGCGAATCAGGTAATCAGACTGCTCTACCGCAGCACGGTACACACGGTTTCTCCTCTGCTTTATTAGCTCCAAGGCAATAGATTTATGGTGCAGTGCCATCAGCCGCCCCATCTGCCACGCACAGGCATAAGACATATCAAAAATACCATATTCCGGCTCATAAACAATCCTTCCATCGGCATCATACCCTGCCAGAAACTCTTTCTTTTCCGGTTGAAAGCCAGAAAGCGGCCCTCCATATAAAGACACAGTCTTTTCCCCGGAACGTGTGACATGTTCTAAAGGGACATAACCATGCTTTAGCATGGACGACCTGGCATCCTTCTGTCCAAAAGCACCACAATCCAGATTTTTAATTATTTTCTTATAAGCGGCATCGCCTGTATCCTGTGAATACACATCCCAACTGTAGAAACAGACAAAACGTATATACTGGTATGTTTTCTTTAGTTTATCAAAGCTGGCTCCGCCTGGAAGATAACCATGATATCCCTCCAGAGAAACAAGATAATGCGAACTCTTTAAAGCAATCTGATCCTGAAGGTTTGCTGATGGAATAAACCGCCCTGCTGTAACAACAGAAAACATCCCCTCTTCACTAATCAAATCATCCGCCTTATGGTACATATCTACTTTTTTAACATGTGCCAGCAAAGCTACCTCTTCCTCAGAAGGAGCAATCTGACAAAATAAAGAAACGGGCATTTCCAGAACCTGAACCCTATCCTGTTCTGTTTCCGAAGAAGACGGCGGTATTTTAGTAAGCGGATAAAAAATATCTGGTTCGTTTTTTTCCGTTGCAGTTAATTCGTTTATAGCCATCTCCCTTAAACACGCCCCTTCCCTTTCCGATATCGAAAGAAGCGTTACAAATGGAATGCCCTGCCTGTTATCCCTGTCACCAGGCTGTATCTGGTTTTCCCATGGGAATGTCTTATTCCACATCGTAATATGGGCAACACTATTCCGGTAGCACCCCTGTGCATCTGCAGGCGGATATACACTATATACCTCTGTCTCTGGCAGGGTAAAATGCCGGCAAAAGCTTAAAACGGTCACATTTTATTCCCATGTCATCCCTCCATTCTTTTCGCTCCAGAGTGTTTTTGGAAACTCAGCCAGGGCAATTTCTTCATTAAAAATACTTTGGGCATCCCTCTGGAACTGCCCCAAATCAATCTCATAACCAAAAGAATAGCCATCCTGTTCCCATTCTTTTAATAATTGATTTCTCTTTTTTTGTACATCCCCGCTCATAACAGTTTGTATGAAATAGGAAATCGAATCTTCCTGCAAAACCTGCTGACAGTGCCATGCATCACACCACACAAAATCTCTTTTTTCTGCACTGTAAACAGAAAGCTTCTCCAAATCAATATAATCCTCTTCTCCTTTTGGGAAAAACACGGTGTCTTAAAATACCAGTGTTAAAATAACCCCGGACACCACATCGCAAATCAGCTCTGTGCCTGTATCCTCCAGGCTCCAGAGAGCCGTTGGCAGATTTTCCGAAACCAGCTCCCAATGGCACTCCACCGGACGCCCGCCTGAATCTGTTATCTGAACAAATAACGCAGAAGAAAGCTTCTTATTCTCTCCCATCGGCCGTACGCCAAGCTGCTCACCGCCCTGGTAAACCACTTCCCTGTCCGCATCTGACAAAACACTGGTACAAGGTACCGCACTGACAATTTTAACTGCCAGTCTTTGCGCCTTTGGCAAAAAAGAGGTTTTAAACTCATTCCAGTCTACTGTCGGGATTTTTGGGGCAGCGCCATCGCCAAACGAAACGGTAAAAGATATAATAAACCAGGATATTCTGGCACTCCCCGAAAAATCCGGCCCCCACAGATGGACATCTGCAGCCAGCTCAATTGTAAAAGTATGCCGGAGAAAAAAGGTTTCTACCCGATAAGATGCACCGATGCTGACACCCACCCGGATATCATAATAAAAAGGTTTCCAACGGATATAAAAGTCTGCTTTGGCAACAAACCATGCCTTCAATGCCCCCTTTTGATAGACAATGCTCAGCCTTCCGCCTGCCATTAATACAGATGGTGTCAATGCAAAATAAATCTCACCTCCAATCTGTAAATGTCCGCTAACTTTCCACTGAAACTCAAGCCTTGGAATATCAGGATAGTGTTCTGGTTTTTTATAAGCAGAATGATACCCGCCCAAAGTAATTACAAAATCCCCTTTATGTTCTTTCCCAAACCAGAAATAAAACGCAAAACCGCCAGTAAGCTCACAATCCTTTGAAAGAACATAAGATTCACTGGTTAACTGGGCAATCAAAGAAAATAAGCCGGAATCCGGTGAAAAACACATTTTCAGGGAAAGCTGCGCAAAAGCAATTGGTGTCTTATTGCCCTTTACCTCAGGCGGAATGCTGATATCGGAGATCCCAAGCACAGAAACCTCCAGGCGCTGTCCAAAGGATATTGATAGCAATGCAAAGGATTTTGCCATCTCAAAAGAAGTAAATTCCACTCCGGCCGCTAAAAAATTCTGGTTCGCCATTGGTGTAATATATTTTTTCATCCGGGTAAGCATTGTTCCTTCCGGAATTGTCCCCATTGCCCCTCCCACCAGAGGAAAATCCTTGATTTCCGTTACTTTTGGAAGCCGCAGACTCTGGTTATATCCAAATCCCGCAGAGATTCCCGTCACAAAAAAGGCAGGCGGCCCGCCAATAGGCGTGTTGATAAGAGCAAAAACAAGAAGGCTGTCCCCTGTGTATGAACCAAAGGCAAGCAGGCCAAAATCACCAAAACGGATCTTCAGGCTGCCATCATAGCTTTCTTCTGTATCTTTTTTTGATTTAAGAAACGCCCCATGCATGGATAACTGGTCATTGTTAAAATCAACCCCAAGCCCTGATAAATAAAAGCCAACAGAGACTGTGCCGGAAAGCCCGATGCCAAGCCCCAGCTCCATCAGCGACAAGCTGACAGGAGAAGCTGTAATCATTGCATCCAGGAGGAATGTAATCCTGTTATCACGAAACCCAACCCCAACCCGGCTCAGCTTTAATATCTTAAATGACTTATTTAATTCAAACCACTTTGTCATGCAAATCTGGCTATTCTGCCTGGTACAAAAATTATCCCCATCATTCTCAGGATGGTATAGCTGAAGGACAAACGGCTCACCACAGATATCTCCTGATAATGCCACACCACTTTCTATCTGGCGGCTTTTATCTCCTCTGGAAGATGCCGTCAAACAAAGGCCTTCGATAGAAAATGCATCAAACAGCTTTAAGTTTGTCCCAACGATTGGTAATTGTGACAGGCTTATTTTATCCTTGAACTGTACCTCTACCTGATAGTCTGTATCTGAAATCTGCAGAATTACTTTTCCAAAGGTACTGCTGCTCACTATAATGCCTAAATTCTTTTTGGAAATTTCATATCGTAACTGAATGCTTTGGATTCCCAGTGATAATTCCTCTATGACAGGCAGCGTTTCTTTTACCCCAAATGCCTCTAGCAGGGACACAAGTGTAAAATCTGACTTTTCCTTCTGATACGACCAGCTTCCTTCTATAACATCTGCCTCTTTCCCTCCAAACTCATACAGGATGTCAATTTGATGCTCTTTGATGCAGAGCATGCCCTCAAAACGGCCGGAAAAGACACGTTTTTTCTCTGTAACAGACGACTTCATCGTTACACTTGCCTGAATATAGAACAATTTCTGCAAAATATCCTCCGGCTTCTCTTTGGAAACCTCCACAACTGCAGATGCTGAAAAACTCTTATCTGCCAGTTTAAAACTAACATCCAGATTCTTTAGCCTGACACAGGGGATTGGCAGGGATGGAATCTGGATTCCAAGCTTTCTGGCAAAATCTACTGCCAGGGAAGACAACTCCAGACTGGAGTCTTCCGGCATAAAGCCTCGGAATTCCCATCCAGCGCTGCCTTCCCTTCCCGCAAATAGGTTAAGGGAAAAATTCTCCATCCCGAAATTTAACAATTAACGGCAGATCCAGGCTTTTTGTCCGAAAGCTTCCAGATAAGCTGTACTCATACCGATTTCCATATTTAATTATTGATAATCCAAAATCACAGATGGTCAAATGGGAAGTAATCTCCAGCACTTCCTTTGTTTGCAGTTCAAATACCATTTTATCTGCTCTCTGCCCTGTTTTACTGCTATAGGAAAATCTAATATCCGATATCTCCAGCTTTGGGAATACACATTCCGGCATATCAATCCCAAAAATCTTAAAAAATTCCTTCATCAATTCAGACAGGGACACTTGCTTTCTCAAAGAAAAGCAGATACTCCACTGTTTTGCCTGAAGCTTATAGCTTCCGGATGCCAAAAAAGAAATCTCCCCTAAATCCATAACTCCTGTAAGAGTGCCAGCAATATCCTTACCCCCTATCACAAATTCATATTTTTCTACCACAGAACTGACACAAAACTGCTTTCCATTGTCTAAAGGCAACAGCCATCCCTGTGGCATCCTGCATTCAAAATACATGGTTACCTTATCAGCATCTGTCTGCTCAAATCTTACTTCAACTTTAACTTCTGCATCCGATACAGAAAACAATACTGCCTTTCCTTTGATTCCTACATAGTCGGATAGAACTGGCGGCAAAACTTCCGTCATGCATAATTCTTTTACTGAAAACAATTCATCCAAAAACCACGGAATATCTTCTGTACCAGTACAAGACTGGCTGCACAACTGAAATTGTTTCTTTTCTGCATCATAACTTTTTTCCACATTTTGGATAATTTCTGAAAGCTTCATTCATTCTCCCTTTCCAAAAGTTCTGTTTTTTCCTAAGGAACTGTAGGAAAATATTCTGATAAGTAATCCATGGCTTTCTGCCATCCCCTACTGACAGAAATATACAAATCTGTTATACAATGGAATATGGTTAACATAACCGATAGCATTGTGATCGTTGACAAACCTCTGATTCGGATGCCCATATGTAACTCCATTCGCCGAATATACTGCCGTTGGATTCTGCGCCGGGTCTGGCAGGGGAATATCATTTATATTACGCTGAGCCGGCCTCAATGCATAATTACCACCATGATGGCATGCCTGGATATATGCATAAAAATTGAACCTGTCATTAATGTCAACGCCTGCATAGGTACAGTCCCCGGCAAGAAAAGCTAACCTTCCGCTGGCCAGTTTTACCATTGTATAAATACCATGATGATGTGGATGTGGATGTGCATCACGAAATGCATCCATTTTACAGCAAAGAATATTTGGGTTATTATTAATCTGAAACTGGAAAAGAGCCGGCGCTACTATATTTGGCATAACAACAAATGTCCCTCCTGCTGCCAGAACACTCTGGTTCACATTAATTGCCATCTGCAAATTTGTATCTGGCACATAAAAAGAAGATTGCTGCCAGAATGGCTGGTATTGCTGGTTATTTCGTATAGAATAAAGCAAATTAAAATGATCCTCATGCCAGTGGGAAATGATAACCGTCTGGTTCGGGTTCTGTTGTAATTGATTGAGAATAGTTATTTCATTTATTTGTGCAAGCCAGGAATTATTTCGCACAAAGGCATATGAACTATTGGCACCGCTACATAATCCCATATCAAAATAACCAACCACCTGATTCGCACCGTCTATAATTGCTACACATAATGCTGCCCCGACATAATACAGAGCCAGAGCATTAATAACTGTGTTCTGCCAAATTGCATTACAGGAAGTCTTCCCTGGTTTCTCCCGGCTGCTATACTGACGAGCAGAAAGATTTGCCAATTAATCACGCCGCAGTTACGTTACCT
>CANSYK010000102.1 GCA_947651225.1 uncultured bacterium
CTGTGCGCCTAAAATTTCTTTTATTTTGAAAAATCTAACCGCACAGGTGGAAATTTTTTTAGATAATGAGTAAAAAGAACCAACATAGAAGTCTTTTATTAGTATTCTAAGTAGGTTCTTTTTTATTAGAGAAAACAGACAAGGTATAGAAATTGGAGATATTTTAGGACGTGATTTAGAACAGAAGGAGTGTTTCTTGACAAATATGCATTGAAATGATATAGTTGCCATTATGGTGGTAACTAAAATTTGAAACATGATGAATTAATGGGAGTTAATTGAAAAGAAGATAAAATTAGAAAATTGCAGAATGAGAAAGAGGTGGGATATAAAAATGAACTTTAATATCGTATGTATGTCTGGTGATGGTATAGGGCCTGAAATTATTGCTGAAGCAAAAAGGGTTCTAAATAAGATTGCCAAAAAATATGGTCACAGCATTGTATATAAGGATATTTAATAGGCAGAGCCTCGATTGATGTATATGGAGAACCGCTTACGGATGAGGCGATTGAGATGGCAAAGACATCTGATGCTATGTTATTAGGTTCTATTGGCGGAAATGCGGCAGCATCACCTTGGTATAGAATAGCACCGAAATTAAGACCGGAGGCAGGATTATTAAAATTAAGAAAGTCATTGAACTTATTTACAAATCTTAGACCAGCATATCTCTATGAAGAATTGCAGGAGACATGTCCACTAAGGGGAAATGTTATAAGTAACGGTTTTGATATGGTGCTTGTAAGAGAATTTACAGGTGGTTTTTATTTTGGTGAACGCAGTATAGAGGAAAGGGATGGAATGATTATGGAAAGAAGGTTATCATATGGTTGATATCATACCACAAAATAAAAGTCGGTGTAGTTTTTTAAGCAGGTTAGTACAAAAGATATGGGGAGTTTGATTACAAAATATATTTAGGAATTTGTTAAGTTGATGTGGCAGCGTTTTGAAAAAATGAAAGGAAAGAATAGAAAATAAAAGATACGATGCTTGAAAAGTTACAAAAGTTTGGTTTAAATCTTTACGAGGCAAAAGCATATTCCAGTCTGTTAAAAATCGGAACAGCAAATGCTTACAAAATCAGTAAAGAATCTGGCATACCAAGAGCAAGGATCTATGATGTTTTAGAATCAATTACGAAACTTGGCTTAGCTATAGTAGAAGAAAGCAGTGATAATGTAAAAATCTATATTCCTGTACCAAGTAAAATATTTTTGGAGAGGATAAAAAAGGAGTGGGAAAGTGATTATGAAGAAGTAAAAAGCGATCTTCATGATTTGGAGGCAGAAGAAAAAAGCAGGAAATTTATGTTTTTACTGTCAAAGGGAAAGAGAATATAACTGCTTATTGCAGACAGTTAATAAAGATTGATGTGGGATGCGGAACAGGGAAGATGGCTGGAACAGTAATTAACAATTTTGATATCCAGAAAATGGTGTGCATTGACGTGGAGAAAGGGATGCTTGAGAGGGCAGGAAGCTTTTGTGATAATGAAAAAGTAGAATTTCTGCAATGTGACGTCAGAAAACTGTCGTATCAGGAGATATTTGATGTCGTGACTGCCATACAGATAAATCATTATTTTAAGAGATATGACCGTATGGCGACGATTAAAAAATGTTATAATGCCCTCAAGGATGATGGAATATACATTTCTTTTGAAAATTTTGCACCAGGTAGCGAGGAATGCACAAAATTATATTTAGAGCGTTGGATGCAGTTTCAGATTGCGAATGGGAAATCTAAGGAAGAGGCGCTTTTGCATATTGGAAGATATGGCAGAGATTATTTTCCGGTTACGATTCCAGAATCCATTGAACTTTTGAAGGAATGTGGTTTTCGCATGGTAGAGATTTTGTGGGTGTCTTATATGCAGGTGGAGATATTAGCAAGGAAATAGAGGAGTAAAACATATGAAGCTAACATACAAAAAAGCGACAATAGAAGATATCAATTTACTGACCAAATCAAGAATGGAAGTATTAAAAGCGGCGAATAAGTTAGCAGATGATGTTGACATGGCGGAGGTAGAAACACAGTCGCAGGATTATTACAGGAAAACATTATCGGACGGAACCCATACTGCCTATCTTGTGTTTGACGGCGACCGTTTTATCGGGGCAGGGGGAATCAGTTATTACAGAGTGATGCCGACATATCACAATCCTAGTGGTAATAAGGTATACATTATGAATATGTATGCGAATCCGGATTATCGAAGAATGGGGATTGTAATGAAAACTTTGGAACTTTTAGTTGCGGATGCAAAAGAAAAAGGTATCAAAGCAATTTCTTTGGAAGCAACTGACATGGGGCGTCCATTGTATGAAAAGTTTGGATTCGTGAAGATGAATGATGAAATGGAATTGCCGGAACATAGAGTTGTTTGACAGGAGGACTATATGGATTATCAGATCAGGGAAATCAGACAAGAGGAATATGCGATACTGGATGAATTTTTATATGAAGCGATTTTTATTCCAGAAGGGGTAGAAGCACCTCCAAAATCTATTATTAAACAACCAGAGTTGCAGGTATATGTTTCCGATTTTGGAAAAAAAGATGATTGCTGCCTTGTTGCTGAAGTGGATGGAAAAATTATTGGTGCTGTTTGGACGAGGATTATGAATGATTACGGGCATGTTGATGACTCCATTCCATCTTTTGCCATATCCTTATATAAGGATTTTCGTGGACAAGGAATCGGAACAGCGTTGATGAAAGAAATGATTGCGTCGCTTAGGGGAAGAGGATATAAAAAGGCATCCTTAGCTGTACAGAAGGCAAATTATGCCTATAGATTGTATCTGAAAGTTGGTTTTATCGTTGTGGATGAAAATGAGGAAGAATATATTATGCTTTGTGGCTTGTAAAAAGTAAATGCATATAGTAATATCATGAGGAAACAGTGGATTTTGTTATAGATTGGAGAGATTAATATGATACGGCTTGCAGAAATGACAGATTTGGAAAGTGTATTACAGATTATCCATGACACCATTTCGGATATATATTTTCATTATTATGCAAAAGGTGTAGTTAATTTTTTTCTGACTCATCACAGAAGAGAAAATGTTTTATCAGATATTGAGAATGGAATTGTATGGCTGTCAGAAGAAAATGAATGCATAGTGGGAACAGTGACAATCAAAGAAAATGTAGTAAATCGTCTTTTTATCTTGCCGGAATATCAATCTCGAGGATATGGTAGTCAGCTCATGGACTTTGCGGAGGCTAAAATAGCAGAGAAATTTAGCCATATCCATATAGATTCTTCATTAGCTGCAAAAGAAATGTATTTGAAACGTGGGTATCAAGAGAAGAAAACCTGCAGGATTCCAGCAGATAATGGCGATGTCCTTATCTATGATGAAATGGAAAAACGGGTTGCTAAGCAGAGGGACAGAATAAATTATAATGGTAAAATTTTTACACCTCAAAGTAATACAGAAAATGGGGAAGTGGATGAAGAAACAATATTTTACTATTTTCAAGAAAATGATTTGTTCTGGGCAGAGTACAATGGTGGGGATGTATTAAAAGGACACATAATTGGCACTGTAGATGAGAATGGAGAATTAGATTTTCATTATCAACATTTGAATAAAAACAGGCAGATAAGGATTGGAAAGTGTCATAGTATTCCGTACACTTTGGGAAATGGGAAGATTGCATTACAGGAGAAATGGCAATGGCTGAATGGAGATTTGTCTAGTGGAGAATCTGTGGTAGTAGAGAAATAATATGTTTTTTGTGTGCCAGTTTAGGAGTAAGCTAGTACAGCGTTGTCGCCAGTCAACAATGCCACCGCATTGCCTCCTTCCTCCGCCTTGTCCTGACACAAATATCAGGCATCTATTACTTCACAATTAATGCAACGCTGTACTAGGCATTTGTTTATTTTTCTAATGTAAAGAAAAATTAAATGTATATAATATATTAGAGAGATTCCGAAAGGTAAGGAGATGATTGCTATGACAATGACAAAGGCAGAAATTGGCGTACCAGAGGAAATTGTACCATATATTGTGCTGGAGGATAAGAACGCACAAATAACAAGAAATAAATGAAAGGATACAATAAATGAAAGTGTTAGTTGTTGAGGACGATTTAACGCTGAGTACGGTGATATGTTTTGAACTAGATTGTAATGATTACTTGACAGTTGCTGCCTATAATTGCAAAAAGGCGTACCAGCTTATTCAAAGTGACCATTTTGATTTAGCAATACTTGATGTGAATTTACCGGACGGAAATGGCTTTGGTTTATGCCGTACAATAAAAAAGGTATGCCCCCAAATGCCGGTTATATTTTTGTCAGCGAATGATCTGGAACAGGATATTTTGAATGGTTTTGATCTCGGCGCAGAAGATTATGTTACAAAACCGTTCAATATGAAAATACTTCTGCGGCGTATAGAGGTTGCAGTCCGAAGAAATCATTTATTAGAACAGCAAACGATGAACTGTTGGAGCGATGGCTTTCTTTCGCTTGATTTTAGTAAGCTTACTGCGGTTCGGAGGGACGAAAAAATCATTGTTACTGCTAATGAGTATAAGTTGCTAAAAGTTTTAACAGAAAATGCCGGAAACATACTGACTAGGCAGATGCTATTGGAGCGGCTTTGGGATATTGAGGATAATTTTGTTGACGATCATGCATTGACTGTCACAATTAATCGGTTAAGGGCCAAAATTGAAGACGATGCCCATACATATATTAAGACGGTGCGCGGCATAGGATATGTTTGGACGGGGGAAGCAGTATGAAAGAAATGCGCTTGACAGGATTATGCCGAAGATTGCTTTTGGGGCTTGCCTTTTGCGCTGGAATGACAGGACTTTTTTTCCCTTATATTCCCCAAGGGCTCATACGCGGATTTCTATTTGTTTTCTGTGGCACTGTTTTTATTGTAACGGTATTTTGGGCTCTTTGGCAAGGTCGGCAGCTTTCTGATTTTTCTAATGATATATGTGAAACCGTTGACACTCTGATGGAGGGGCGGGAGCCCAAAAACTTTTTTTCATATGAAGAAACAGTTATCTCAAAGGTACAGGATAAACTGCTGCAATATTACGAGAAAATGAAAGAAGAACAGCAGCAGAGCAGACAGGACAAGCAGACGATACAAGAACTGGTTAGTGATATATCCCATCAGGTCAAAACACCGACAGCGAATATTCAGATGATAACCGGCATTTTGAACCAGCATGAATTGCCCCGCGGCAAGCAGCAAGAATTTCTGAACTTAATGGCTGTCCAGATTGACAAACTGGAATTTTTAATGCAGTCACTGATTAAAATGTCCCGGCTGGAGACTGGGATTTTCGTTTTGCACTTGGAAGAAACGAGATTGAGTGATACGATTGCAGGAGCTATGAGTATGATACTGTCAGAAGCAGAAAAGAAAAATATCCAGCTTTTGGCTGATTGTGACAGTAAATTGACCGTGAGGCATGATCCGAAATGGACGGCCGAAGCCATCGGCAACATTTTGGATAACGCAGTGAAGTATACTCTGGACGGCGGTACAGTCAGCATTTCCGTCCGTCCATGGCAATTTTACACCCGGATTGACATAAGCGATACAGGGATAGGCATTGATCAAGAAAATTATAATGCCATATTCCAACGCTTTTACCGGGGGGAGGAAGTAACTGCAGAGGAAGGTGTCGGTTTGGGCCTGTATCTGGCAAGAGGAATCATTGCCCAGCAAAATGGATATATCACAGTAAAATCAAAAAAGGGCGAAGGAAGTACATTTTCAGTCTTCCTGTTAAGCTGACGGAGATTGTTGAATTATGGATATAGTGGAAATACGACATTTGAAGAAATATTTCAAGGATGGCTCACAGGTTGTCAAAGCGTTGGATGGAATCGACCTGTCTATAGAAAAAGGTAAATTTACAGTCATTGTAGGCGCATCAGGCTCTGGGAAAACTACGTTGCTAAATACGATTGCCGGGCTATATGAGCCTACGGAAGGAACTGTAATTGTGGATGGACTGGATTTGTCAAAAATGGGAGAGGAACAGCTTACGGTATTTAGGCGCAGAAGGCTTGGATTTGTTTTTCAGGGATATAACCTGATACCTGAATTGACAATCAAAGAAAATATAGTATTTCCTCTGGAGCTCGATGATACCCGGCCGGATGCAGCGTATTTTTCTAACCTTGTCCATCTGCTGGGATTAGATAATTATCTGGACGCCTGCCCGCATATGCTTTCAGGCGGGGCGCAACAGTGTGCGGCGATTGCACGTGCCTTGATTACAAAGCCTTCGGTTGTCTTAGCCGATGAACCTACTGGCAGTTTTGATATGAAAACAACACAAAATGTTGCCGGATTGCTCAAAATGACTGCCGCCACATTTCACCAGACATTGGTTGTAATTACTCATAATCTTGACCTTGCCCAGCTTGCAGATCGGGTAGTGCGGCTGCAAGATGGAAAAATCGTGCAATAAGAATGTATAGTGCCAAACAGCGGTAAACCTTTTATACAGATTTACCGCTATTTTTAGTCTCAAATTTGTGACATTCGTGTGCCTGAGTTGTGACATGGCTGTGATATCCTTTTTTCAGAAACAGGAAAGGAGAAACATACAATGAAAAAAATGTTAAGTGTTCTTGCCGGGCGCAGTTTTCGGGCCTGCAGGATGCGAAATCTGATTGCGGCATTAGCAATTATGCTGACTACAATTCTGTTTACTACGGTTACCACAATCAGTATGGGGGCAACAGAATCTATGACCCTGACTATGCAGATGTTGAAAGGCAGCCGGTCAGACGGTGATTTCCACAATATGACTGCTGAGCAGTATGAGGCTTTGGAGGATGCCAGGTTTATCAGGGAATACGGCATGCGGATGCCGATAGCTTTTCTTGCGAATACGGCTTGTCACAACATTGAGTTTGATGTGCTGGATTCTGTCCAGGCTGATTTGACGTTCTGTATGCCTGTCCACGGCAGTGTGCCAAAGGCAGAAAACGAGATTGTCACCTCGGATGCGGCGCTTAGAGATTTGGGGGTGAAGCCGGAGGTAGGAGCTGCTGTCAGGATTGTTTTTACTGCCCACGGCCGGGAATATCAGATGGATATGATTGTATCCGGCTGGTTTGAAGCCACTAGTGAGCAAATTAGCATGATGTGGGCAGGAACGGCGTTTCGAGACGCACATCCTGATATTTTTGAGTACACCTATGACCGGGATCGGGATATGGCCGGAACCTATTATTCTGACTTTGTAGCTACAAGTACAGTAGGACTTCAGGAAAATCTGGATCATTGGGTATGGCAAATGGGCGGTGACCCGGATGCGGACAACTCCGATAATTTATCTGCAACAATAAATGCAGTGACCAATCCTGCACTGGAGCCAACGACGCTTCTGTTGGGGGCTGTTATAACCGTACTGTTTGTTCTTTGCGGATATTTATTGATTTACAATGTGTTTGACATTGCGGTGATGCAGGAGATTCGCCGTTATGGTTTATACCGAACTGTGGGTATGAGCAGGCGTCAGGTAAAGAAATTGATAAACCTGCAGGCCTTGTGGCTTTCCTGTGTTGGTATTCCTTTGGGTTTACTGATTGGCTATTTTGTAGGAAAAGCGGCTCTGCCTTATATGATGCGTACTTTGTCTTCCAGCTATGAGAATGTAGCAATCAATGTAAATCCGTCCCCAATAATTTTTGTGGGGGCTGCTGTATTGGCTGCTTTTACTGTATTTCTTTCCACAAGGAAACCAATACGGGTAGCAGCAAATATTCCGCCGATTGAAGCGTTCCGTTACGCAGAGGCAGCGGCAGGCAGAAAAACCACGAAGAAAAGCACTGCTGGTACCAGCCTGTTCCGGCTGGCGTGGTCTAATTTGGGACGTAATAAGCGCCGTTCCGCTTTTATAGTAGCTTCTTTGTCACTATGCGTTATCTTGCTTAACTGTATAGGTATTGCCGCTGACAGCGTGGACATAGAAAAGCAGGTATCTTACAGCATCCGAACCGATTTCACTGTAGTGAACGCATTAAGCAAAAACATTCTGGAAGGGTTCACCCGGCGTGAGCATGGGCTGGGTCAGGAAGTGATTGACGCCATCAACGCACAGCCAGGAGTAAACGGGGCTTCGGCCATTTATAAAAATACATTGGATGACAGTGATGTGACCTATGGCTTTCCGGTAGAATTTGATTATACCGGTACCGACGAAGAGATTGGCATTGACTATGCGGGCACCAAGGATGGAATCGTCTTTAATTTAGGTGATGATGGACATGCGCTCTGTAATGTGTATGGCATGGAAGAAACAGCTTTTGCTCGTATGGATATTCAGGAGGGAGAAGCAGATGCGCATAGTCTTTATGGGAAGATGGTGAACGGTGAAGGCGTGTTGCTGGGGGTGGTGTCGTCTGATATGGGGTCATCTGTTTTAAATCCGGCTTTTGATCTGCTGGATGTGGGCGACATTATTACGGTTTTCAAAAACGGTGAACCAATGATGGAACTGCCTGTATTAGCCAAGGCCGCCCTCAACGGCGATGATATAGAAATCAGATATACTGCCAACGGTCCCTTTAGAGTTGGCAGAGATGGTTTGTTCCTGTATCTTCCAACCAGTGTTTACACTGAGGTTTACGATGAACCGGTTATTTACAAATATTCTTTTGATGTAGAGGAAGAACAACAGGATGCTATGAGTGAATTTTTACAGGGCTATGTAACGAATGTAGATCCCGGTCTGGGTTATGCTTCTGCTGAAGAAACCAGGAAGGATGCTGTTACAACCCGTACCATGCTCCAATTTGTCGGCGGATTGATTGGCATTATTTTTGGTGCAGCCGGAGTACTGAACTTAGTAAATACCATTATTACATCTATTCTGGCAAGGCGCCATGAATTTGCAACTATGCAGAGTATTGGTATGACAGCAAGGCAGTTGACCCGGATGCTGATTTGGGAAAGTGTTTACTATGCCATTGGCGTGTGTATTGTCGGCCTGCTTTTGTCTGTGATACTTGCGTTTATTGTGGTGAAGACACTTATCAGTGGAATTTGGTATTTCACTTTTCACTTTACGCTTGTTCCCGCTATAATTGTGTGTATTTTGCTTCTGCTTGTTGCCGTTATCTTACCGGTGATTGCATTAAAAGTGTTTAATAAAGGAAGTATCGTTGAAAAGCTGCGTGTAGCAGAATAATCGGATAAGGAGGATTTGACCATGAGTGCAAATATCATTTTACAGACAAGAAACTTGAAAAAATACTATGGAAAGGGAGAAACACAGGTTCACGCTCTGGATGGTGTAAACCTGGAGATTGAGGCTGGAAAGTTCGTTGCTATTATCGGCACTTCCGGCTCCGGTAAATCTACTTTGTTGAATATGTTGGGCGGTCTCGATACTCCGACATCGGGAACTGTCATGATTGGCAATGCGGAATTGTCTGGATTGAAAGAGGAGCAGCTTACTGTGTTCCGCCGCAGACGTATCGGTTTTATCTTCCAGAACTATAATCTGATACCGACCTTGAACGTGTGGGAAAATATCGTTTTCCCTATTGCAATGGATGGACAAAAACCAGATAAAAAATTTGTTGAGGAAATTGTCGGACTGCTGGGATTAGAACAGAAAATTCACAGCCTGCCGAACAATCTTTCCGGCGGTCAGCAACAGCGTGTGGCGATTGCCCGTGCCCTTGCCTCCAAACCTGATATTATACTGGCAGACGAACCAACTGGGAATTTGGATTCCAGGACAAGCGATAATGTGATTCATTTGCTGCAAATGACAAGCCAGAAATTCCAACAGACTATTATTATGATTACACATAATCCTGAAATCGCGCAGCTGACCGATCAGACTATTCGTATTGAGGACGGCAGGATTGTGGGCTGAGTGCAAACTGCCCATAGGGAGATTGCGTGTTGTACGAGCTTAGGCGAGTGTCTTACAACACATAAGGACGTTACCGCCCGTCTTTTGTAAAGCCTTTCGGATATTGGGCTGTAGTATTACTACCATGCATTTCCAAAACTTTAACAGCCTTCTGGAAGTCTTGTGGGAGCGAATCCTTTCCAAATATGCCGCTGCCTGGGTTTTATCCATGCAACGGCATTTTGTAGTTTTGATTCAGCTTTTAGGCGCACAAACAGGAAATCTGCTTTAAACATTACTTTCAATATATTGATAAAACCGCATGTGTAACTGCCTCATTTCATCAGGAGCATTTACTGAATGCTGGTACATAAACACATTGCCAAAATTGCTTTTAAATGTAAGGATATTTACTTTCATTTGTTTTGCAGTTTCAAGCATTATCTCATATTCTTTCCATACACTTTTAGGGCATTTAGCTTTATAATATGCGTCCGCAATCGGCACCACTATAATGGGCTGCAGAAAATTTTAGGCGAGGGAACAATGCTTCATGCTTTGTTGATGATAATGAACAGGGTTGGAAGTGCTGTGTTTGATAATCTGCCTTTGATTTTTGCTGTGAGTGTAGCAATTGGTATGGCAAAGAAAGAGAAAGAAGTTTCCGCCCTTTCTGCTGTCATTGCTTATCTGGTAATGAATACAGCTATCAATGCTATGTTGCAGGTGAATGGCAAAATCTTATCAGATGGCAGCATTGCGAAGGATGTGTTAGAAGGAACTATCGCATCTTCCTGTGGAATACAGACATTACAAATGGGTGTATTTGGGGGAATTATTGTAGGACTTGGTGTAGCGGCATTGCATAACCGCTTTTACAAAATTGAATTACCAAATGCTTTGTCCTTTTTTGGAGGAACAAGATTTGTTCCCATTGTTTCTACCGTTGTGTATATGTTTGTAGGTATTGCTATGTACTTTGTATGGCCGGTAGTGCAAAACGGCATTTATGCACTGGGAGGTCTGGTAACAGGCAGCGGATATGCGGGGACTCTGGTCTTTGGATTGATTAAGAGGGCATTGATTCCGTTTGGGCTTCATCATGTATTTTATATGCCGTTCTGGCAGACGGAAGTAGGCGGCACTATGGATGTTGCTGGAAATACTATTCAGGGTGGACAGAATATTTTCTTTGCACAGTTGGCAAATTCTGCTGATATTGCTCATTTTAGTGCAGACGCCACAAGGTATTTTTCAGGGGAATTTATTTTCATGATATTTGGTCTGCCTGGAGCAGCACTGGCAATGTATCGTTGTGCAAAACCAGAAAAGAAAAAAGCAGCAGGAGGTCTGCTTTTGTCCGCAGCACTTGCCTGCATGATGACAGGTATTACAGAACCGCTGGAGTTTTCTTTCCTCTTTGTGGCACCGGCATTGTTTGCGGTTCAGGTTGTTTTGGCAGGCAGCGCTTATATGATAGCCCACATATTAAACATAGCAGTAGGACTTACATTTTCTGGTGGATTTTTGGATTTCTTCCTATTTGGTATTCTGCAGGGAAATGAAAAAACCAGTTGGATGCTGATTATTCCAGTAGGTATTGTCTATTTCTTCCTGTATTATTTTATCTTCTCATTCCTGATTAAGAAATTTAATTTTAAGACCCCAGGACGGGAAGATGATGGTGAAGAAACAAAATTATATATGAAAGCGGATGTAAATGCAAAAAGAGAGGTGGCACCAGAGGGAAAGGAAAACAGCCCAGAGGACGAAATCAGTAAACTTATAACGGCAGGACTTGGCGGCAAAAAGAATATTAGTGATGTGGATTGTTGTGCCACAAGGCTGCGTTGTACCGTGTTGGATTCGAACTTGGTAAATGATGGATTGCTCCGTTCTACAGGGGCTTCAGGAGTGGTACACAAAGGAAAAGGCGTGCAGGTTATTTATGGGCCAAAAGTGACTGTGATTAAGTCAAATTTGGAAGATTACTTAGAGACTGCACCTGATGAAGAAGTGATAGAATCTCTTGTGGCAGAAAATGCCCAAGAAAAAACGGAAGGGAATTCTGACAAAGCAGAGAGTGAAAAAAAGGTGGTATTTTCTATTGTTATTTCCAGTCCGGTTACAGGAATATCAGCAGATTTAGCCACAGCTCCAGATGAGGCATTTGCTGGACGGATGATGGGAGATGGAGCTGCTGTGACACCAGAAGAGCCTGTTATATATGCACCAGAGGATGGAGAGGTGGCTTTTGTATTTGATACGAAACACGCAATAGGATTTCTGACAGATACGGGAATCAGTATGCTCCTGCACATTGGCATTGACACGGTTAAGCTGGAGGGAAAAGGTTTTGAGGTTATGGTGGAAAATGGGCAGAAAGTGAAAAAAGGAGAGCCGATGCTGAAATTGGATATGGATTATATTCAGAACAATGCACCATCTCTTGTGTCACCGATTTTTTGTACAGAGCTAGAAGATAACCAGAAAATCTGCTTGCTGACAGATGGAAAAATACAGGCGGGAGAACCATTGTTTGCCATTGACACTTATGCAGAGTAGTGTTGGAAGAATATAAAAAAGAATGTTACTATTCACGGCTGATTTCAGAAAATAGTCAAACTTGTTGTGCTTGCACATAAGAGGTTGATTATTTCTGAAATCAGTGTGTAGGCTGTTCTAAACATCATAAGAAAAACAAAAGCTGCTGTCTTTGCAGCGCCAGACGGCATAGCCGGATGGTTTTTCGCATGATGTTTAGAATAGCCGTGAATAGTGACAAAAGAATGGAGAATGATATGTTTCGGATAAGCAAAATATTGAATCATAATGCTGTACTGGCAGTTTCTGATGAAAAAAGGAATGTCTTATTCTGGACAAAGGAATTGGTTTTGGTAAAAAAAGTCAGTGAATATATTGAGATTAGTACCCATGCCACAGTATATTCCCTACAGGAAACAACCGAGAGGGGAATGCAGGACAGCTTGCCTGGGCTATTGATCCTTTTGTGCTGGAAATGGCAGATTTTTTACTGGACAGGGCAGAGGATTCTTTTGGGAAAATTGACCGGAACATTTTATTTTCCTTAGCAGACCATATGGAATATGCTATAAAAAGGATACAGAATAAGGAAGAGATCAGTAATCCCCTGACAGCAGACATTCAGGTACTTTTTCACATGGAGTATAAGATTGCACAGCAGATCGTACCTATGTTGGAGGAAAAGAAACATATTACTATTCATGAAGATGAATTGGGCTATATTGCACTGCATATCTGCTCAGCGATTGAAGATGCCAAAGTGTCGGATGCAATGCAGATGGCACAGGCTGTCAGGGATTGTATTGAATTATTGGAAAATGAGACAGGGCACAAGATTAGCATCATGTCTTTATCCTACAACCGTCTGATGAATCATATACGTTATATGGTAGCCAGAGCGATTGCGGGAGAAAAGTTGAAAGTAAATATGAATGATTATATGTCTGTGAAATTTCCGAAGTCTTCCCAGATTGCAAAGAAAGTTTGCAGCCAGATTGCACACAACCTGAATTGTGAAATGGATGAGGTAGAGATTGGGTATCTGGCGATGCATGTAGAACGGACAGCGGAAGAAGAACAGGAAGATTAAAAAATAAAAACAAGGAGGAAACAAGTTTGAAAGTTCCTTTCAAACTACTTATTAATGCTTTCTCAATTTTGAGAGGGTATTCAAAATTGAGAAAGACGAGGTATAGAGATGAAAAAGTTTGAATAGCAACCTTACATATTCTAGTAAAATCTTAGATCTTTTGAAACGCTGGAATTTACTTATTTTCTGATATATAATAATCTTATGTTTATCTGCAGATTGTTAGAAGAAACCGTTTTCATAAATGTCGCAGTATACACAAAATTTGATTCAGGGAGGTACTTATGACATTACAACAATTAAAGTACATGATTGTGGTGGCAGAGAAAGGCTCTATTACAGAGGCGGCAAAAGAACTGTACCTTTCACAGCCAAGCCTTTCCGGTGCCATTAAAGATGTTGAAAGGGAGGCAAAGATTACAATTTTTAACCGATGCCGGGCAGGTGTGGCATTGACGACTGAGGGCATGGAATTTTTAGGATATGCAAGGCAGGTTGTGCAGCAAATGGGACTTCTGGAATCAAGGTATATCCACAATGAAACGGCAAAGCAGAGATTTTGTGTATCTTCCCAGCACTACACATTTGGAGCAAACGCTTTTGTAGAGCTGGTTCAGCAGTTTGGTCAGGAACGGTACGAATTTATTCTGAATGAAACCCAGACACATCAGATTATTATGGATGTACGAAACCGTTTCAGTGATTTGGGGATTCTTTATCTCAGTAGAAGTAATGAGAGTGTGCTGAAAAAAGTTTTGGAGGAAAACAATCTGGAGTTTCATGAACTATTTGCAGCTACCCCTCATGTGTTTTTAAGGCGGGAGCATCCGCTGGCAGGCAAGGAGAAAATCAGATTAGAGGATCTGAAACCATATCCAAGGCTTAGTTTTGTGCAGGGAAATTATGAATCTTCTAATTTTTCGGAAGAATTATTCAGCAACGATATTGTAGAAAAGAGTATTAAAATCAGCGATAGGGCTGCAATTGTTAATTTTATGATTGGATTAGATGGATACACTATTTCAAGTGGTATCTTTCCTAAATATCTGCATGGAGATTCGATTATTTCCATTCCACTTGACGAAGATGAAATCATGCGTATCGGATATATTCTGAACAAGGACGGAGAATTATCTGAATTGGGCAAAATTTATATCAAGGCTCTGAAACAGTATAAAGAGAAATAAGCCATAGGTTCAGCCTATGTATTAGCATAAATATTAAGTATTACCTATTCCATAACCTTCCATTGTATACTTCTACATGGAAGGAGGCGTTAACATGCCAGGTTATGTAATAGGTAATTTTTTTATTTATTCTGTCATCAATGCCTTTACACCGGGACCGGGTAATATTTTGGCATTAAACACAGTAACCAATTATGGATATAAAAAAGGGAGACCTCTTTTTTGGGGGATTTTTGCCGGATATTATGTTGTGCAAATGATATGTGCCATTTTCGTATTCGGGGTAAGTACTTTTTTGCCGGATGTGCTTGGCATTATGAAATACATAGGTGCTGCCTATATTCTGTGGCTGGCAGTCCATATTGCGATGAGCAGGCCGGATACAGATTCCGTAGAAAAATCCGCATCTTTTCTAAAAGGATTTCTACTGCAGTTTGTCAATGTAAAAATTTATTTGTTTGGCATAACGGCACTGACGGGATATATTACAGATTTTAGTGCCTCGTTGTGGGTTTTGATTTTGTTTGAGTTTATCATTACGACAATTGGGACTGTTGCAACCCTTACATGGGTTGGAATGGGGGTGCTGATACAGAAAGTATATCAAAGGCATTACAGAGTGATTAATGTGATTCTTGCACTGACTTTATTGGAGTGTGTATATAGTATGCTGAAATAGCGAAAGGTGAAAACGTTATGGCGGTTGAAGATAAGATTGCAAAATTGGAGGGCGGCATTGGTGCCATGTGTACCACGTCAGGTCAGGCGGCTGTCAGGTTATCGCTGCTCAATATCTGTAACGCAGGGGATAGTTTTATCAGTACAACAGAAATATATGGATGGTAATGCGGTGCAGATCGGTGGTGCGATTGTAGACAGTGGAAAATTTGATTGGACAAATGCCAGGTTTCCGGATTTAACAGAACCCGATGAATCTTGGTTTGGAGACACTGGCTTGGCAAGCGCTTGGTAAATCAGTTCAATGGCTTCGTGAAAATCTTGAAATGCAAGAGAAATCTATTGATGATAGCTTGTTCTCTGATGCGGAAAGCCGTAGAGACGAGTGGAACAGGCTGCAATCATTTCTTGATGAAGTAATAGTGATGATGAAAATATAATAATTGTTTCGTATGGAGATTTGTTAAGCGTCTTTAATACAATGTTTCTTGGGCTGCGTGTTGAAACCATAAATGCAATGAAATATTTGGACTAGCTGGTGGAGTTTCATATATGCTTGAAAACAATGAAGGGAAAAGGGTTATTAAAAGAATAAGTGATATGTCTTATATTAATTAAAGTTTGGATAAGAAGAGAAAAAATTTCCACCTGTGCGGTTGGAAAATAGAACAATGTAACCGATTAAAAAT
>CANSYK010000103.1 GCA_947651225.1 uncultured bacterium
CCGGATTGTCTGGTGTTTCAGTATTAACCGGATTATCCGGGGTTTCAGTATTAACCGGATTGTCTGGTGTTTCAGTATTAACCGGATTATCCGGGGTTTCAGTATTAACTGGATTGTCTGGTGTTTCAGTATTAACCGGATTATCCGGTGTTTCAGTATTAACTGGATTGTCTGGTGTTTCAGTATTAACTGGATTATTCGGAGTTTCGGTATTAACCGGATTAGTTGGTGTTTCAGTATTAACTGGATCGTCCGGGGTATTGATATTGAACGAATTATCCGAATTACTTGGGGTATCAGTATTATCTGGTTCTTCCGCTTTCTTTCCATCCCATTCGCAGATAAATCCTAAACCTAAAGATTTGTTTGAACCAAGCCAGTCATTCCATGTTCCTGTTTCCGTATAAATTCCATAACTGTCTTCTCCGCCACCAAACGAATTTGGCTCACCCGGCTCCCAATTACTAAAAGAAAATGCTTCTCCATTCACCCACGTACCGTTATTATTACTATTCCCACCAATCCAATAACCTTTGCGTGTCTGTCCCTGTATAAGCTTTGCAACAATTTTTTGTTCATCAGCAGATGTGATCGTTACAAGATGCCCGCCTAATTCCTCACACTTTGTTTTCGCCTCATCCCATGTCAGAATATCATTGTATAAATTATATGTATGTCCGTTATAAGATACTGTATTTACAGAGGAATATGTATTCTGAAGCCATATAACCGCCATGCAATGACAAGCCATGTTGCCGTTGTTGTCATAGGCATAAATATGGGTAGCGTAATATCCGCGCTCGTAATTATGATCTTTATCATTTACTCTGAAACTCCATTTTGTCCCATCTTGCGTGCCTCTACAGTTTGGATTATTCTGCCAATTTTCTGCCAAATCATCTTGATCGTCCGCAACTGTCCATGTTGGAAACTGCACCTTTGCTATACCTTCTGCATCTTCCACGCAGCAGGTTACTGTATACCCGGTGGCATCTATGTCCACAACCTGTACATCTGAAATTTTGGGAGCCGTGGTGTCTTTGGTAATATTAACTGTTTTTGTCCCTATGAGCGGGTTGTCTGTCCCACCCCCAACGTTAAGAGCATATACATACACCGTCTGTATGCCAGAAAGAGAAGTCTGGATGGTTGCATCAAATCCATGATATACCCCCGTGCCATAAACGTTATTTACATCTTCCCTGTAAGTATTGGCTACAATCCCATTATGGCCTTCTCCTACACCTGCCGGACCGCCTATATATACATGGATTTCAAGCGACTGCCCTGGAGCATCCAAGTCAAATGCCCAGCCTCTCACATGAACTGTATTGGTTCTTCCTTCAGCATTATCTAAGTTGCCTCTGGGATTATTTCCCACAGGTATATCTTTTATATGTATATAACCAGATGCGCTATTGGCTGCCACTACACGTTCATGATAGTTGCCATTATTTCCATAGTTATATTCTTCTATATGGACATTATTTCCATCAACGGAGGAAACCCATGCCACATGACCATATTTGCCGCTTGAAGACCACCATACAGAACCTTTTGCCGGATTCATGTCCACCGCAATACCACATCGTCTGGCCGCATCTCCCCAATCTTTTGCATGGCCCCACTGGACACCTCCATAGTGATTATGAAAAGCAACACCATTTCTTGAGTTCAAACACCATGCCACAAAAGATGTACATTCCCGGTTATAAAAATTCCATTCGTCAATACGGGCATCTTTTGCAAAATTTTTGTAATTTGCAGGATAATCGTCAGCAGCATATACTTTCTTTGGTTTTACCGATATTCCGCCAAGCAGGCTAACCACCATGCATACAACCAACATAAATGCTTTCATTCTTTGGAATTTTCTTTTCATATTTATTCTCCTTTCTTCTTACACTTAGGAACTTGTTCATTTCATTTATTCACAACTCCTTATTTTTTCGTTGTAACTTCCTTTACAGTAGACCAACCGGAAGACAAACGGGTGATTTTTCCATTTACCATAACATTTTTATATGTACGGATTCTAACATAATACCGCTTTCCCTTTTTCAATTTAGAAATTGTCTTATTAACTTTATTCCGGCTTACTGTTACAATAGTTGTTTTATTTCTTGCAAAACCACGGCTGGCAGAATAGGCAAGTTCATAGCCCGTTGTCTGTGTACTCTGTTTTTTCCATGTCACAGAAAATCCTTTCTTTTTGGCTTTTATTTTCGTAATGTTAGTTGCCTTAGGATATATCGTGAACTGCTTGCTAATGGAGCCACTGTAATTTTCCTCAAAGTTTACCGTAACTGTAAATATTCCCACATCTTTTTGATTTCCCGTATAGGAAACCGTATAATCTACGTTATTTTGTAGTTTTTTGCCCGTTGTATCTTTAACGGTGACAGATGGCGTCTGCATTTTCCCATTATACGAACAGGAAGTACTAGAAAGGCTGATGTCGGAAACCGCATAAATTATCTCATTTCGCTTGCTGTCTCCACATTTACTGCACTCTTCTGTCAACACTCCATTACTGTTTTGGGTAGCAGGAATCAGGCTGATTTGATAAGAATGGTCACAAATTACATCAACTGTACATATTGCCGTCTTTTCTCCATCGACGGTTGTGGCAATCACAGATGCTGTTCCAACAGCAATTGCTTTTACCAGGCCACTGTCATCTACAGTAATCACCGAAGAATCACTTGATTCCCACATGATACTTTTGTTGGTAGCATTATCCGGCAGTATGGCAGCAGTTAATTTTTTCTGTTCCCCGATTTCCAATGTCATATCATCCATGTCCAAAGAAACAGACTCTACAGAAACCGCTAAAACTGAAAAGTCCAGCTCTTTTGTACCTTCATAGTTTCCAATAAAATTAATCGTCACGGTATAGGTACCGATATCTTGTGTGTTATCAGGGTAAGATATTACATAATCTTTCCCCTGTCCCAAGGCATTTCCCTCATTATCCAAAACCGTAACCGAAGGCGTGTGTTCTTTTCCATCATAATAATACAAAGTATCAGATAACTCTATGCTGTCTATTGCAGCAATTTGGTCTTTCGTTTCCGTACCACATTTCGTACAGTTTTTTGAAATATAACCGTTATAACCAATTCCGGCAGGAGAAATACTGCTTTTATAATTATGATTACACTCTACTGTAACCGGACAAGCGGCCTTGATTTCCCCATCCAAAGAAGAGGCGGAAATTGATGTCGTTCCTATGGAAACTGCTTTTACTATACCATTTTCCACAGTGGCTATAGAAGGATTTTCCGACTTCCATACAACCGTTTTATCGGTAGCATTGTTTGGAAGAACAGTTGGAATAATGGTTCTCTGCTCGCCAATTTCCATTGCCAGGCTGGAAGGTGAGAGGGTAATGGAACTGACATTCATAACTGGCTCTTTGTAACTTAGGGTAAGGTAATATGGTGTGTCGTTTGTATAGCATTGTCTGACTGCAAAATAATAATCTTCTGCTTCCAAAGCAATCTCCGTCGAACCATAATACATAGCCCGAGAGGTGCTGTAATCTTTCCGAATTTGATTTTGCCTATATCTTGAGCACCATAACATATTATCTGGATCAGATGCCGAAAAAATAAGAAATCCATTATAAGTGTGAGCATAACGCAAATATTCCTCGGAAAGGGATTCCAGATAGATATTGAGTAATCCCTTTTTAGGCATAGTAAATTTATAGATATTCCAATAATATTTGCTATTACCGCCTTCTGGAGAACCATAATAATCTCCCTCTTTGATAGAAGCACTGACCGCTGTCCCCAAACTAATCGTTTGTGTCGCATAATCCAGCCATCCGGCAGCCTTTACCGTAGATGGAGATACCATAACACTTGATAAAACTAATGCCACTGCTAGAAATAAAGCGGACACTTTTCTGCCCATATGGCCTATCATAGTTTCAAATTTCCGGTTCGTTTTGCCAGATGCTAAATATAATACGCACACAGCCAAAATCATAAATACAACAAATACTATCATTATAAACGCCTCCTTTTTCCACCTTTTGGTTTCCATTGATATATACTGGAATTGTGATTTTTCTATTTTTTGAGATGTATATATTCTCCTTGTTTTTTCTAAGTGAGCTGCTCCCATTTCAAATAGGGGATTTAAATACTTTTCTATTTAAAGAGTAATATGTCTGCCGAGATATTTCCCATCTTTGTTGTAAATTAAATGATATGGTATTTCATCAATATTTTTTTCAAAATAAATCATAATTTTTCCGGAAACAATTTTTATTTTATACGGCCATATATAATCTTCTTCAAATTTTGTTTTAAATTTTAATTTCCCTTTTGGAGAAATGCAGAGAAAGCTGTCTTTATAAGTGCCTGTGCAATAAAGATTGCCCTTTTTGTCAAAAGCTGCGCATGGACTCCCTACTTCATAATTATATGTCCATTTAACCTTCCCTGTACTTTTACTAATAGCATACAACTTGGTCGAAAACAGATATATCACATTCTTATTTATGAAATAATCATTATTAGACAGTTCTGTACATATGCAATAAGGGGAAGAAAACTTCCAAACAACTTTTCCATCCTTTGCTTTCCCATAAAGTATTACTTTTTGTTTTGTTCCATATTTATCTTTTTTTATTTTATATTTATGGCTAACCGTTACAACCTTCTTTTTTAATGACGATTTAGCTTCCGTATTTTCTGCTACTAAAATCATGCTGAACGATAATACAAATAATAACAGAACTGCTGCCAATTGTTTCTTTATTTTCATAACTTTTCTCCCCCTTTTTCATATTTTTGGCTTTGTCTGGCACATAGTTTAGCTATTGAGATCCTTCCAGCTAATCCAAAATTCGTATCCATACTCCCCTGTCTCTTTGGTTCTGATATGCTTATCCAGAGGTTGGCGGAGTGGAAACCACCCCTCATAACCGCCCTCACCAAGCACTCTGTCATTATAAGATTTCCTCTTTAGTTTTCCTTTTTCTAATGATAAACTTCCTATCTCTTCATGCGCATTATAACCGTAACGGAATAAGATTCCTTTATGCCCGGGATATGCATAATAGCTATTATACCCGGAAGAGTATGTTTCTGCCGCCTTTTTTGCCTTTCCATTCTTATACTTAAAAACAGTCAGCACTGATTCCACAGGAGTCATCCCATGATGAATCAAAAGTTCTGTCTTTTTATCTCCATCTATGTCTACGAGATAGTACCCATGCAAATAACAATGCCAGTCAGAGCCACTGCCTTTTGCATACTTTTTGTAATACTTTTTAACTGTACTTTTATATGCTTTCTTTTCCTTTGCAGAAAGGCTTTTGATACAACTGGTGCTTGCCTTTTTGGGTAATTTTTTTACATAGCTTTCTGCCTTCGTAAACTGCCCTGCCTTATAATATTTCAGTACCATATCTATATTTTTCTTCGCAGAAGCCTCTGCTGGACATACCTGCCCAAAGGAGATTGCCACAATCAATGCGATTACCGCTAATTTTCTTTCTATACGATGCATCTCTGTATCCTCCTAATTTTTTCTCTGTTTACATCTTTAATTTTTTCTTAATTTGTTGGATTGTCTTTGCGAACAGCATACTTCTATATTTTTTTCTATCTGCACCCAAGAGGCGATTCATTTTTTTATTATACTCCCTTTTTGTGATCTTCTTGCCATTTTTAGGATTCTGATAATACTGGTCAAGATTTGTTCCTTTCTTGCTTTTATCATTCCAATAATATTGATAAATCAGTTGTCCTTCCTTGTCAAACTTAACATTTCCATCATTAAATACATCAAAACCAAAAACACCTCCTCCAAGCCCTATCATTTTCCCTTTACTGAATTTTGCAACATATTCACAATAAGCCTCATCACGCCCTCCTGTAATATGAAGGCGATTCTGTTTTTTCAGATAAGTAAATCCATTAGGCGGCAACATATACTCATATACCTTATCTTTATAAATTGTCAGCAGACGATTCCCGGCAGCCATACAATTACCTCCCAAATACAATTCCGGAATGTTATCATGATTCACATAAAAAAATTCTCCGTATGGATATACCTTCTCCAAGTCTTCAATTTTTTTCAGATGTTTGGCATATAAGTTTTTCCAATTTGTTTTAGAAGCAGCCTGTGCAGGTATTCCTACTGCACTTACTAGCAAAACTATAATCAAATTTACTATCATTATTTTTTTCATTATTTTGTACATAGAATATCCTCCTAAGCTTTTACAAGCCTAATCATTTCATTTGCAGAAATCCATCTGTCTTTTTCATTATCCATCTCTATATTGAGCCAGTATTTCTGTCCATTTTTTGCATAAAAAGCAATCATAGCTGTTGTTCCGAGTTGTCCGCCCATATGCCAACTTGCCTTTTTCTTTTTAGAGTCTAATTGGGAAACAAATTTATTGATTTTTGTTTTCCCCTTGAAACCTTTAACTAAAGATTTAGCCTTCATAGAAATACGTATACACTTGGAATTATCTTTCATTTTCCATGATTCTCCAGAATTATCCCCCTGAAATGTATACCAGATTTTTTTCTCAGGTATTTGATAGACACACTGTGCCCGAAACTCATATTCTCCATTTGTCGATGTCCAACCATATTTTTTCTTAAATACTTTAAATTTTTTGCCAAGATCACGCATATATTTCTCTTTTACATAGTATTTCTTAGTGTCTGTTTTTGCTGATGCCCAAAATTCCTGCTGACAAACTCCGAATATATTTGTTATGAACAGGCTAACAAACAACATGAGCACTATAAAACGCTTATTGTTATGATTCATATGTACCCCCTTCCTAATTTTGTACTTAATTTTATTTTTTCGTTCTATTCCTGCTTATTGCTATGATGGTTGTCTTATCAAACCGCTAAGAAGCCCCCTTTTTCAGCCATTATGGCAAAAAAGCGCCAAAATCAACTCGTATTTCATATAAAACACCAAAAATTCACTTTAAAACGAAAAAATTTGTTGCATGAGACAATAAAATATGGTAAAATCTTCTATGTATTTAGTGTATCAAAAGGTACACCTTTTGACACTCCAAAATCATTCCAATCTCTATATTCTATATGGAATTATCCCCTTGTTTTAATCGCATTTCACGCAGTTTCCGATAAAAAGTTGATTTGCTCATTTGGCATTTTTCCAGAACTTCCTCTATTTTAAGATTTTTCCGTTCCCATGCTTTTACAATACTTTTAAAATTCTCTGGTACTTTAGATTCTGGTCTGCCGAATCGAACCCCACGCTTTTTCGCTGCTGCAATTCCCTGTTCTTGCCTTTTTCGAATATTTTCCCTTTCATTCTCTGCAACGAAAGAGAGTATCTGTAACACCAAATCCGCAATAAATGCCCCCATAAGGTCTTTTCCATTTCTCGTATCTAAGAGCGGCATATCTATCACACAAATATCAATACCAATTTCCTTTGTGAGTATACGCCACTGATTTTGTATCTCTGCATAATTACGTCCCAAGCGGTCAATGCTCATAATATAGAGCAAATCCCCCTCCTGTAAAAGTGATACCAGCTTCTCATAATTCACTCTGTGAAAGTCCTTACCTGATTGTTTATCCATATAAATGCGATTATCGGAAACTCCTGCCTTTTTTAGCGCAATCATCTGTCGGGCTTCATTCTGTTCTATGCTTGACACGCGCACATATCCATACACATTCCCCATCTTTATTTTCCTCCTCCTGAAAAAACGTTGTGAAAAAAGCAACGATTCAGTTTCCCTGCCATAGAATTTTTCTCCACACGGTATACAGCCACCACTATCACAGACTTGCCTTTACTCCGTCCAATATCTTAACCGAACATTGAAAAGACAAATAACAATGTTACATTTTCATACTCCAATTTCGGCACAGGAAACTTTAACATATCCAGTGCCTGAATAGCGGCCCTCTCCTTAAAAATCCCATATATTATCCACTCCTTCCTAAAAATCGCATAAAGAAAACACCTATCATTTCTGATAGATGCTTGTAAAAAAATTAAAATTCAGTTGTTTGTTCCAATTATCACTTTATGTGCCGTCCTCCATAAATAATATGGACAATATTTATTTCTAAAGCCAGAAACTGGTTTTATCTGTATCATGGTTCTTCCCCTTATTATAATTTTATCCCGATTTTCATTATAACAAAAATAGTATATTTTACAAGCACTTGAAAATTGCTTTTGGTTCAGCGTACCATAATAGTTACTTTTCACACCCACGTCAAATTTAAACATGCAACCAGCTGGTACCATACTATTTTGTACTCACACAAAATTTGTATAATTTCCACAATATAACTCCGCAAAACAACCAGAGTTTAAGATGGCATATGGGGCGCTTCTGAAAAAAGCTTTTGAGGAAAAAAAGTTTTCCTGTCCAGCAATTTTTCACTGGTCAGGAAAACTTCACATTACAGACACCATTCCATTTTAACTACAAAATCATCTTGGGGACACCTTTTCTTTCCGCACAGGCCTGACAAATTTCCAAAACCATTCTGGATCATGATAAAAATAAAATATTCTTCCAGGTGTTGTATCAAGACAATACCCTGCAGCAGCATAGTCAAATGTTTTCATCGCTGTTTCTATCTTTTCTTCCACACTGCAATTTTCTTTCTCAAAATCAAATGGCCCATGTTCAAAAACGATATATTCCGCTTCCGGAACATCAATTAAAAGCATTTGCGATGGCACATCGCCACTATAATCTGCCGGAAGGCGCACACCATAGCATTCTGCAAGAGGAATCCCCCAACTGCAGATTCTGCCTGTCGGCTCATTGATATATGCCATAATCTGACCACTTCCACTATTCGCTTCACTGCCACCCATATCATCCAGTTTTCCCTCAATGCTATCAAGCAGACCACAAATTGTTTTGCAATCCTGCTCTGGAATGAGATTTTGCTTTTGCCAAAAATCCCAATACCCAATACTCTCAAAATTTTTAATATGCAAAAATTTATGTGCAGGAATTGTCACAAAATAAATTTTAATATCTTCTGTAGATCTCTCCATGCCACATCCTCCAATTCCTAATAAGTAACAGTCGAAAGGTTTTATGATGGTACGAAGTGCGACGGGTTTCGGGTTTTGACGATATTCACTTGGAGTAACGGCATAAGCCTCCTTAAATGCACGTGTAAAAGCTTCTTGGGAAGAAAAGCCATACTTTAAAGCAATGTCTAATATTCCATTTTTTGTATTCCTGAGTTCTTTCAGGGCAAAAGCCAGTCTCCGATACCGCAAATAATCCCTGAACTGCATACCTGAAATTTCTTTAAATTTCCTTGAAAAATAATACTTAGAATATCCTAATTCGTTGGAAAGACAGCTTAATGACAAGTCCTCATCGTCATTCTTTTTAATGCACAAATCTATCCTGTCAATAATCCGCTGCATCTTTTTTTCCCATTCGCACATCTGTCATTCAACCTCGCTTCAACCGTTCTAAATATATTATACACAAATAAAATAAATTTTCTTGATTTTATTTGCTTTCATTCGTTACATCTAATAGAAAGAAATACTTTTCCCAAAAACATATATATGCTATGATTGGATTATACCAGTGTGTTTGAAAAGGGGGGTTCCATAATGCAATCTATAAAACCAATACCAATAGGTGTAGAATTTTATAAGCAAATGATAAACGAAGGGTACTATTATATAGATAAAACTTTGTTGATACGTGATTTACTGTTGCACAAGAACACAGTCACATTATTTACACGTCCTAGACGTTTTGGAAAAACATTAGCCCAGAGCATGTTAAAGACTTTTTTTGAAATGGAAATACTTCCAGATGGAACAATGGCAGATAATTCTGTATATTTCCAAGGCAAAAAAATTATGGAATCAGGGGAGGAATATATCAAGCATATGGGACAATATCCTGTAATATTCCTGTCTTTAAAATCAGCTAAACAGCCAGTATATGAAATGGCATACGAAAGCCTTGCCTATGAAATCAGAAAAGAATATGACAGGCACAGATACATACTGGAAAGTGACAGTATTACAGAAGAAGACAAACAAATATACCATTCTGTGTTAACAATGGAAGCCGGCAGTGCAGCTTTTGCCAGAGCCATAGCATTTTTATCAGAATGTCTTGAAAAATACCATAAACAGAAAGTAATCATACTTATTGATGAATATGATGTACCTCTTGAAAATGCTTATTTTAATGGATTTTATGACCAGATGGTTTCGTTTATCCGTTCACTGTTTGAATCTGCATTAAAAACAAATGAAAGCCTTAAATTTTCTGTAATCACAGGCTGCCTCCGTATCAGCAGGGAAAGCATATTTACAGGGCTTAATAATTTAAAAATAGTTTCTGTATTAGATGAAAGCTATGCAGAATACTTTGGCTTTACACAGTATGAGATTGACAGTTTCCTTGAAGATTATTGCATAATCCAAAAAAGAGACGAGGCAAAAAGCTGGTATGATGGTTATCTTTTTGGAAATACGGAGATATATAACCCATGGAGCCTTATAAACTATATTTATGATATAGCTCAGAAGAATACAGAATTTCCAAAACCATACTGGTCAAATACAGCATCAAACAGCATTGTACGTGAATTAATAGAAAATGCAGATGATAACATAAAACAAGAGATTGAAGAACTTATTGCAGGTGGTACAATAAAAAAACCTGTACAGGAAGATATCACCTATGAAGATATTTACAAATCACAGGACAATTTATGGAATTTCCTGTTTTTTACTGGTTATCTTAAAACTGTGGATAAAAGTTTCAGAGAACGCCAGATATATCTATCAATGACCATACCAAATGAAGAAATTATATATATATATGAAACCACAATACGGGAATGGTCTTTACAATGTATAGAAAAACAGGACTTATCAGGATTGGTACAAGCATTGGAAGAAGGCAACTGTGAAATGGCATCTGACATCATTACAAAACAGCTTATGGACACAATAAGCTTTTATGATTACAAAGAAGATTATTATCATGGTTTTATTGCAGGACTTTTAAGGCATAACAACCGATACATTACAAAATCCAACAGAGAAAGCGGTACAGGAAGATATGACTTAACGCTTAAAACAAAAAGGATACGCAAAGGCAGAGCAATCATACTTGAATTTAAAGTAACCGATAATATCAATAAACTTGAAAGCGGCTGCATGGAAGCACTGGAACAGATAGAAAAACTCCATTATGATAATGATATTATAGAAGAAGGTTATACTGATATACTGAAATATGGTTTATGTTTTTATAAAAAAGAATGTCTTGTTATGAATAATGTACCAGAGCGTGTTTGAAAATTCATTCTCACAATCTGCACTCTATGCTTTGCGCTATATTCGGCTCAAATTTAGTCAATGTAGCCCGCTACACCTCCTAAATTTGAGCCAAATCTCCCACAAAGTGAAAAGCACATCTTGCAAAAAGCAATTTTCAAACACGCTCTAAGGAACTGTAAATAAATCAAATGAACAAGTTGCGAAGAATGTTTTTTTGATTGCACCATCAAAAAAACAGGCAAAAAAGTAAAAATTCTACCAAAAGGATTTGACATTAAGTAAACTTTAGCACTACATCAACAAGTCCTGAACTTTTCCAACCGATAGTGCTGTTCATCATCTAGCTCCTTCATACCATTTTTATAATCATATCCCTTTTTCCGATAAAACTCCACTGCAGTAATCGAAGCGGGAATTTCTATTCTTTCGGCCCTTAAAAATAATTCATCCGATTCAAGTGTATCAATAATATAGCTGCCAATTCCCTGCCCATGAAGCTCTGGCAAAACAAAAACAGTTAACAGTATACTTTCCGTAAGATATGTCTGGTACATTTTTATAAATATCGGCTATTACAAGCTTTCTAAAACTCTAACTTACACTTGAGAACTGCCAGAAATTAACCTACTTACCAAAATTAACAATTCCTTACCGATTTATATGCACAGACATATCAGACCTGCTGCTGTAACTGTGCACCCAATCGGAGCGCAATTACATAGCAACACATCTGCCATACATGTACATATAATCCATGGTAAAATGTAAGTTCTGCATTGAAATGTTCTCCTAAATTTGATTTTTTATAAGTTATCACAATTCTGCACTGATGTCAATACTGCTATTCTGTCTTGCGTTTTTCTTTTTTCCGGTCCTGTTACTGTTCACTCCGTTCCCGGTAACAGCAGCGCTTTTCGTACTGTATGTACAAATTTTGATAGCATCCCTTCCCAATCACGTATTTTCAAATATGTTAGCTATCAACACAGAATCCTCCTCAAATTCTTCTTTGCATTTTTTATAAAAGTCATCATTATTATAGATGTTTCCTGCTAATAGTTTATATAATTCCCGTCCGGATACTGTTAATAGCCATACTCTGGCTTCATATATCTTTACCTCATCCGTTACATTTTCAAATGTAATTACAATTTTCTTATTCTGCCTAATGTAACCTTGTTCTCCAGGCTTAACCGTAACTGTGACTGTAGCAGGAGTCTCCATTAATAGTCCTGCATCCGCAAGAGACAAAATATCATAATATGTAAAATGTCCACATTCCTTTAGTGAACAAATAATATAATAATCACTATCCACTCCATTTCGACTTTCATCTGGAGAATTTAAAATATATTTCAGAAAATCATTAAATATTATTGCTTCTTCTCTGGATAAGTTCTCTACCAAAGTCATCGTTCTTTTGGAAATTGTGCCTTGATTAACAATTTCTCCGGCTAATATTTTTCCCCATAAAAATTGCAAATCTCTATCATTTACATATTTGATATGGTCAAAAAACATATTAACCCATGCCCACGAAATATCTTTGTCATTATAATCATTTTCATATGTAAGACAATCATTAAGCAGGCAATAACAATATCCCAAAATTTTTCTGATATTCTGCTTTTCAAACTCCTCTTTCGTTGCACAACTTTCTTTCGTATCTTCTAAAATACTCACTTCTGTTGCTGTTTCGTCAAATTGCTCAACTATATTCTCATATTTAAGTATGCGTTTAAACTTTTCAACACTTTTCTTTATTATCGCTGGAATTTGTTGTATCTTTTCTAGTTTTGAATGATTTTCCACCCACTCATAATCTTTGTATATAAAATTTTTCTGAGAAATATTTTCTCCGTTCTCTAATGTAAATAAAGACATCGTTGGAACATTATAATCATCTAAAAAAGTACCTGCTATAGTATATTGTTTTATTCCGTTTATTTTTCTATTTACCGTCCTATGCATATGCCCACAAAAATATCCTGCTGCATGAAGTTCTTTAAACATTTTAATTATTTTTAATTGTGCTTTTTCATCAAACATTTGGATTGTATGATGCCCCAATATAATAGTGGGATTATCCATATTAATTTTACCAATATCCGGCATATCTATATCAGCAAACCACAATCTGCCATCATCATCTACACGGTTTTTAATACACTTTCCATTCTTATCATACTTTGGATTCCCCGCAAAAATACTAGTATTTAAAACAACAATATTCAACTCCTCTACTGCATGATAAATGTATGTTCCTATTTCTACAGGATTTTCATCTAATTCAATATCTTTACAAAAAGAAACAAATTTTTCGAAATCATTCTTTAGATCTTCACTATAAATATTCCCCCGTTCATTTTTATCTTGTTCTTGATTTAGCAACATCAAATAATCGGTTCTTTTTGTCGTTCGCTCAAAATCATGATTTCCAATACAGAAAATAATTTTAGGTGTAATTTGTTTTAAACTTAATAGCAGCTTTTTAGCTAATTCACAGTTCTTTCTATCTATTTTTCCCTTATGAAATATATCTCCCGTTATAACCATAAAATCTATTGGTTTCATATTATCATCTATGCACTTCAACATACGTTCTCTTATTATATTGTCTTCCCAAACATTATTTTCTTTCCCTATATGCAAATCAGAAATTTGTATCCACCGAAATAATCTTTTGTTTTTCATTTATATTTCTCCAATCTTTCAGAAACTTCTTTTATTCCTGCGAACCAACGAGCCAAACGCCTATATAATCAATCTTACGTACATTGTGTATTATATTCCATTTCTGGAACATTATCAAATGAAATCTATCACCAAAACGATATTTGCATAACCCTTCCTTTTTTCCTTCCCTTTTCAGCATTTTTACCCTTAACAAAAAATGCCGGCTATCATAACAAACACCATCTGAATAATCGCAAACCGAAATACCACCTGTGTATCAGACCAGCCCTTTTCTTTCCGAACGTGGTCATGAAGTGGTGTCCTAGTATTTTTCAAAATCGCTATCTTTAAAAAGCGAAGCAGGAATATTTTAACAAGGCCAATACCGCCATCGACAATCAGCACTGCGGCAAGCAGCAGATAGATAAACGGATGCCCTGTTTTCATTGCAATTATGGCAAGATAAAAGCCCAATGCCCTGGAACCTGCATCTCCCATTAACATACTGCTCGGATTGGCATTAAAGCAGAGATAGGCAAGCAAAATGGCAACAAGAATCAGGCTGGAAATAGCATATTCTTGCAGAATACTGGAAAACAATATCCCAAAGGCAGAAAAAGATACACAGCAGATACTTGCACAAAGCCCGTCTACCCCATCGGAACAATTGGTTACATTAATGGATACCCAGATTAAAATTACACCCAGAATAAAATAAGCTGCCACGGGAATCTTCCATACAAAAGAACCAAACTGAATCTTTGTAGAATTATAGTTGACAAAATTCCACATCGTCAGAAGTGCCAGAACAAGGTCAATTGCCCCTTTTTTGTAATCGCTCCATGGATTTTTGGCAGCATCATCCAGATAACCGCTTAGCATCATTGCAAACAGTATAATACAATACAATATGTACTCCCTGGAAATCGGCAGAAACAACAGTGTCGTAATGATAAATGCCACTGTCAAAATCAATCCGATTCCCCTGATTTTTCCTTTGGATAATGCCCCGTTTACTGCAAATTCCCTTCCATGATCCTTTGGCAAAAAGGGAAATGGAAAACAAAGACATAAAAATGTCAATAGAAAGCCAAAAAGAATACTAAGCATTGCAATCTGGTTTGTTGTCATATACTGTGACAAAAACTGATACATGTTTTTTCCTCCTTTGTCTGTTTTGCCGCTGTTTACATTAAATCCCTAAGCTTTTTACGAATTTCTTTAAAAACCATTGTCCCGGTTATTGCTTTAAACTTTCCAGATTGCTTTATATAAGAGTTAAATTTCTTTTTAGAAATCTTTTTGCTGCCATAGTAATAACTTGCCTGCTCTGTATATTCCCCTTCGTCAGGTATGCCATTTTTATTTTTATCCTTGAAATACATTTCCTTAAGCTCTTTTGGATAGCGGCTCTCCATTTTATGATTTTTCATTTTTCCACAATACACACATCGAATTGCCCCTGCGTAGTCACTGTTATAATTCCTCAGAAAATTCTTTTTCGGCAAATATTCATATCCTGCATTGCCCATTGCCCCATATCCCCATTCATCCATTACCTGGTATACCTTATCCTGTTTTTTATCATATGTATACATACTAACCCAATATCCATCAAGCCCTGCTACAAGCTCTGGGACATTGTCATTATTAAAATAAATCAGGTCATAGGTATATGGTTGATTCCAAAAATCAGATGAAACCGATGCCTTGCTGTTTGAATCCTGCTTATTTAATTTTTTAACAATTTCCAAATAAGCTGCCGCCCACTTTTTACTGTCTTCCTTATTTGTACCTGCATCTGCTATTCTGATTTCTGAAAAACATGCTGTAAATGCTATTATCAGCACGAGTACTTTTGCTATAACTTTCTTTCTTTTCATCATCATCTTCCTCCTCATATTCTGTTTTCCATAATACTTTATTGTAATGTCATATTATAGTAAACGAAAAAAACGCTTGCGTTTAGCTTCGTTTACAGCGCCGGATACACGCTGCAAAGCAGCATAACTTCCTATGTGT
>CANSYK010000104.1 GCA_947651225.1 uncultured bacterium
GGAGTACCTTTGGCAGTATAATATTACTTGATTATTAATGCAATGCTGTACTAGAAATAAATGAAAGTGAATTGTTTGACTTTTCTAAGAAAAAATCAAGGCAAGAGGCGATTAAGTTTACATATGAGAAGCATGGTGAGTTAACTGGTTTTGCTCAAAATAAATTGCCAAGCAGTTATTTGGTGCAGGTATTACTAAAATTGAGCAATTAATGGGTGATTGGGGCTGTTCGTGTCCAGTATTGAAAGTGGCGAAAATTTATAAAATGTCTGTAAAGAGATGTCAGGTAAATATTACTATTTATATGGAAGATGATGATGGCGGTCGTGAGAAGATAGGAACAGCGATTATGTTTGTAAAGAAGAATCAAAAGGCAAAATATGGATATTATGTAAAACAAATTAAGGTTTTCCGATTAAAATAAAGCCAACTACATAGATGAGTAGTGATGGGAAAACGCTCTTTGATATTATTTCCACTAGATGTAGGGTACTGTTTGTGGTTTTCTGATATGGAATAAAGGCTTGCAGAGGAAATTGATATCATGGTTATGATTTACTGTGGGTTACAGCCTCTTCAATAGATTTTATATCAATATTATAAGAAGAGAGCTTAGCTTTTATAACTGCTAGCTGTACGTCTAGTTCATTTTGGTTTATTTTGATTCGGAGCAAGTCGGTGTATTTGTCAATAAGGTTTTGTTTCATTTCTTCTTCGCTCATATATGCCTCCTTTCTGTATTGCAAGCCTTTATTTTTCTGATATTTTTTATATTATCATAGAGCGTATGATATGTCAAAAATGGGAAAAGTGTAAAATATGGGTGACAGCATTACTTCTTTTTGGATTTTGTTTTCTTTTGGGAAATGTAAAAAAATCTGTTGCACTTTCAGAAGAAGATATTATAAAAAGTGCGATAGAGAAAAAGATAAAATCAAATGTTTATGTGAACGCAGTTTATTATTTGGACTATGACAAGAAGAGAAGAAAGGAAGCGTTTGATTTAATGGGAAAAAAGGACATGTTCTATCAATATAGGTTCGTTCCAATGGGAGAGTTCATGTAAACTACCAAAAAGATGATGGAGGTATGTATCATTTTACGAATGTTACATTTACAATATCGGGAAAAAAGTTGGTTCATCCTATAGAAGGTGCAGGGGCTTACAAAGGCTCATATTATGAATGAGCTTTAGGAATTTGCTTAAGGAAGAGTATGTTTTTCAATCCATCCACTGTTTGTGGATAGGCCATGGTGTTTGATTAATAGAGAGGAATCAGAAATATGAGAAAGATAATAAAGAAACTATCAATAATTTTAATATTTGCAATGGTAATCAGTGGTATCTGTCCATCTAATGTTTCAGCGGTTTCAAAGAAATATGTAAAGTCATTAACCGTTTCAAAAAAGTCATTAAGTATTAGTGTAGGGAAAAGCAAATCATTGTCCTACAAAGTTAATGTAAAGGGAAAAGCAAGTAAAAAGATTACTGTGAAAGCATCAAATGCGAATGTGAAAGCTACTGTAAGCAATGGTAAAATCAAGCTGCTTGGTAAAAAGCAGGGAAGCAGTAAGATTACTATTTCAACAAAAGGAAAAAATCTAAGGGGCAAAAAGATTATAAAAACTATTATTGTTAGAATTATAAAAGAAGATATGACAACGCCATTTTCAAGTCCTTCGGAAGTTATTCCTGAACCAATCAATCCCCTTGTTATTGATGTAGAAAAAATATTTGCACTTCAAGAATTAGCATATACTGAAGGAGATAGTGTGCTTACTTTAGAATATGTTTTAGAATTTTAGATTTGAATGAAAATGATTGCTTGATTTCATTTGAAGATGCAGATGAGTATCATGAGGATATAATTAAATATAAAGCTTTATTGTTTGGGTATTCTGGATATATGGTATGTGAAAACTATAATATGGGAAATGGATATGGGGTCATATATTTTCAATGGTATCCAGAAAAAAACAGTAATTGTCAGAATATTGAAGATGCATTGGTCAATCAAGGGAGATTCTCATATGCTTACAACAGTGGAGAACTTGATTTTGTCTATCAATCTCAAAGCGGTAATATATGTTTAATAAAAAATGCAATTGGTGAGTTGGAAAGTGTTGCTTTTGCGAAGTATGCAGAGTAAGAGTTTTAAAGGAGGAGAAAAGAAGGAATGAAATATTTAATGAGAATAGCTAGAAAGGTATTTCCTGTAACAGTTGTATTGACAGTACTTATTAGTAATTATGGAAATGTTGAAGCAGCTTCTGATGGTACTAATATGACAAAGGTGTTACAGTATTATGCTCAGAAAAAATATAAAAAGGCATCAAAATATAGTAAAAAACTTAGTAAAACTGCAAAGGAGGCTTGTGCTTCTAAAATGTTTTCTAAGATGAAAATGGCATAAAGATTATAATGAGGAATAGTGTCATATATAAGGTAAGTAGTAGAAAGGAAACAATTAATTGCTTTAAAGGAAGTTTAATGAACAGAAAAAGAATAGCTTATACAGTAATTTTTGTTTTGATAGTCAAAATGATATTGCCATTTGTGGCAATTGCTCTCAAAGTGGCAGAGGAGGAGACAGTCCTTAATTTGGTGAAATATTATGGGGATGTAGATGGTAATGGGCAAGTAGATGATAAGAAAGTGAGGGTAGTAAATGGCTGAGAATAATACAATAATGACAAAAAGTGAATATGAATCAAAAATTTATAATAAAGAAAACAAATCTAAGGTTTTGTCTATACTAAAAATACCAGGAATATTGGGAGAAATAATTGTAATATTTGCAATAATAGGAGCTAAACTAGAAAATGTGTCAACATCAACTTATGTAGTTTTGGAGTTTCGTGGTGTTAGTATTTTTGTATAATTATTATATTTAGCTTTAGTTATTTGTTTGGGAAAATAGATTGCCAGAAAGATTGATGTAAATTCCAAGTATAAGATATATTTGTTGGAGGTACAATCAAAGCAAATTCAAGTTGCGATGAATTTCCGACTAACAGATGCTTCTGTTCCAAAAATTGAGAAATTTTAACAAGGCAATAGCATTAAATAAGTAGTTCAAGTTATAAAATCTAGCTAGATAAAACAATAGAGTGTGTTGAGACATAAATATTAAATTATAGATTTGGAGGAAATGTATATGAGTAAGATATTAAAAAGAGTATTTGCTTTGAGCATTTGTATAATATTGTTAGTATCAGAAATTTTTAACATAAATGTGGCAGGGGCGGCTCAGACAGGGATGGAAACTGGATATGGCTGTCAAGTTGGGAAATATGTTTATTATGCGTTTGAAATGGGTGGGGTGCGTATGGGTATTCGCAGGTATAATACAAAAACGAAAAAAAGTAAGGAAATATTTTCGTATAAAATAAATGGCGAAGAAAGCAATGGATTCTATGATATATCTGTAAAGGGAAATTATATCTATACAGTTTGGGATCAATATTATGGAACGGGATCATCCAGAACATATATTTATCGCATTAAAAAAGATGGCTCAGGAAGTAAGCGATTGGCTTGTGGCATTAAACCTGTTGTTATAGGAAAAAGAATATATTATGAAAAATGTAAAGAGGTTCAGGTAGATTATGGTGATTTTTATGATAAAGAAACTGTATGGACTGGAAAGATGTATTCCATGAAATTAGATGGTTCAGATAAGAAAAAAGCGAGTCCTGTCAAAATAAAAAAACTTACTGGTGATTGGGTCGAAAACAAAAAAACTGATATTATAAATGGTTATAGGTATTTTGTAAAAGGTAAGAATTTGTATCGTGAGAAAGCAGATACAGGCAAAGTGAAAAGGCTTATGTCGTCTTCTGATGGAATAACAAATTTTTATGTGTGTAACCAGTATATTCTTGTGAAAGCTAGATATGGCAAGGGGGATAAAATGGCGGCTTATATTATAAAAACAAATGGAAAGGATAAAAAGAGGCTGGCATCATGGTTGGCAGCAGAGTAGGGATTGTTTCAATGAATAGCTTTTAAATTGGAATATTAAAAATAAATAGAGGAGAGTGCTATGAAAAAGAAGATAATTATAGTGCATATTTTACTTATTATTTTATTACTCATTAATATAGTACCTTACAAAAAAGTTGATGCAAAAAGTGTGGATTATGTAGTAAAGTATTCTAGAAAGATATATTATGGGACAAATAGTAAGTTAAAGTCTTTTAAAGTCAATCAAATAAAGGGTTCCTATAAAGAATATTGGGACAAGAAAGTTCTTTATAAAGTGATTACATATCCGGATAGTATGAATGATGTTAATATAAAAAATTACACGGTTGAATATTATTATGACAAAAATCAAAAATTAGTTTTTGCATTTGCTTATCGCAAGGTAAAGGGAAAGTTGAAGGAATATCGTGCTTACTATGGGACAGATGGAAAATTGTATCGTTATATTGGAGCGAATGGTAAGATAAAGGATTATAAAAAAGGTCAAAAAATTCGCTATATACATTCTTTAAGGTATGAGATGTATCGAAAAGGAACATATTATTTACATTTATGTGAGGAAGGTTTTAAGTAGGTAATAAGTATATACGAAGTATGAAGCAATATGGAGGTAAATTAAATGAAGCAAATAGTTAAATACGTAGTGATTGCTATAGCAGCATTAGGTTTGATAACAACAAATCAGCCTAAAAAATGTGAGGCAGCCAGTAAAGCGGCGCTTGTCAATAAGATAAAAGCAAAAACCTCAGAAAGGATAAAAGAGGTTTTTTACGCAGATTATGATTATGATGGTTTGAAAGAGGCATTTATTATTACTGAGAAATCTGAAGATAATCAGACACTATGGTTTTCAAGTGAAAAGGAAGTGAAGAAAATTGCCACAGCAATAATTTGGGCAGGAAAAGGGCAAGGCATCTGTAAAGTAAGTAATAATCAAAAATTGTTTTTGGCAGAAGGAAGTGCAGGTGGAAGTGGTTCATGGTCGTATTGTTTTTATGTGAAAAATGGAAAAGCAATACAGGTGAAAAAATCAAGTGGAGGTTTGACACAAGTTAAAGGAAAAGATTTTGTCATTTATCCAAGCGCATTTGATTTGGTTGTTGATTCTACAGGGGTTTCTTCTGGCCATACATGGAAGGCATATTATTTAAAATGGAATGGAAAGAAGTTTGTTGAATATATTGGGCAAAAGATATCATTAAAAGCGTTGAAAAAGTATAAAGGTGCTGATGCTTATCTTAATAAAGTCAAAAAATTAGGCTATAAAATTGGCAAGATATATTATCGTAAAAATGGAATTATTAATGTTAACCTTAGTAAATTAATAGAAGATGGAGTAGAACAACAGAATATTACATTTATTGTACAGAGCAATAAAGTATTTTTACAGGTGAATTACAAAAAAGGAAAGAATATTGTGGAAAAATCATCTTATGGAGGAAAGTATAGTGCAAAGGGGTTTTAGGTCACTGCCTGCTACATTTGATGAAGATTGCCTGAAAACCATCTCTGAAAGGGCGATTAAGTTTAGATGGTTAAATCCTCCTCATCGGGTGACTGTTAAAAAATTGTTGAGTTTTTTATAAAGTAAAATAAGAAAAAAGGTTTTGTTATATTGTATTGAGATTAAGCATTCAGATAACAAAATCTTTTTTGTGTGAAAGAAAAACAAAGTCATTGCAGATTTTAATACATTTTCTTTCTGATAAGTTAACTATAAAAAGTGTTAATACTTGAATTAAATATTTCAATTTTAGAAAAATACCACCAATGATGTTTAAAATCCCACACTTCATAACCACTACTGCCACAATCGGGGAAAAGTAAGATATAATCGTTTGAGTGTGGGGAAAAGAGAGGTTGAGAAATACGATAAAAAGGAAATGGAGGAACTTATGAAGAAACAAAAAGCAGCAATTGTAGTTATTTTGGGAATTATGATTGTTCTGTTAGCAGTAGCAGATATTTATTTGTATGCACAGGGCAGAAGGGAGATTGCGCATATACAAATAAAAGAAGTGGAAGCAGCAGAAGAAGATAGTGGTGGAAAGGCCTATACAGTTGAGGGGAAGATGGAAGCTTTTACGGTAACAGATCATTCTAAAAAAATTGTAGCAGATACTTCTGTTTTAGAGGATGAATCTGATGAGGAGGAAAATGTTGGAGATTATATATTTGCAGACAGTGATTCCAGATATCTGAAGGCTTCTGATTTGAAAAAAATGTCAAAAAAGGAATTAAGGTTGGCACGTAACGAATTGTATGCCCGTCATGGTTACATTTTTGAAGATGAGGAGCTTTCAGAATATTTTAATGGTAAGGACTGGTATCTGGGTTCGGTAGAGGGAGATGATTTTAGTGATAATGACGTTTTTAATAAATATGAGATTGCCAATAGAAATCTTATTTTAAAGTATGAAGCTAAGAAGAAAAAGTAGAAGGAGGGTGAGGAAGTGTTTTGTGCAGAGTGTGGTACAAAAAATGATGCTTCTGCAAGGTATTGTGAAAATTGTGGGGCTTTACTTGTGTCAAATGAGATTGTTTCTGATGGCATTCAGGATACGATGCTGCCAATACAGAATGAGATAATAAATTCTGATATTGCCATGCCAGGCATGCATATAAAGTTTTCAAAATGGATGGTTGCAGTAGTATTGGAAGTGATTGTTTTGGCAGTTTTGGCATATGGCGTGAAATGGATTGGAAGCAAATATTATAGTGCAGAATACATAGCAGGAAATTATTTTGAAGCGATTATGGAAGGGGAATTGGGAGAAGCATATGAATTTCTGGAAGTGAAGGAGTCTGATTTCATATCTAAAAAGCTTTTTAAAGAGACATATAAGCCAGAGAGCAGAGGGAAACTTGGAAGTTACTCAGTGAAAGAGGAACGGCAAGATGGTGTATCTGCAACAGTAAGGGTAACTTACCAGGTTTTGAATGAGTCGGATGAGAGAGTGAAAGAAATTGTTTTAATAAAAAAGCCCGATAAAAAGTTTTTTATATTTGACCATTGGAAAATTAATCCAGGTGAGGATATTGTAGCAGATGTTTCGATTTGTGCGCCACAAAATGCAACAGTTAGTTTGGATGGTATTAGTCTTGGTAAGGAATACAAGAAATTAAGAGAGGATGGTTATGACATATATCAGATACCTGAGGTGTTTTGTGGAAAACATGTTATAAATGCGGCAAAAGAAGATACACAGCCTGTAGAAAAGAAGGTAGTGCTTTATTCTGATATGGAGGAAGAAGAAAATGTTGTCTGGTTACCACAGATGCATTTAGAAAAAAAGGTTTTACAGAGGATTGCAGAAAATTCCAAAAATGTATTTAAAAGTATTATGGACGCAAAGATAAAAGATACTAATGCAACTTTTATAGATAAGTTGATAGTGGATTCAGAAGGAGTAGATTTCACAAAAAGGTGTTATGCAAATTTTCTTACGGTGGCAGGGAATTATCTTCGATTAAAGGATATTCAGGTGAGAGCAGCAGATATTGGTGAAGAAGACGATTATGATTTTAATAGCTTTATCAGTGAAAATTCTTCGGTAGTGGCTGGGGTTGAAGTGGAGGCTTCCTGTATTTATCAGGATGGATATGGGTATGAGGAAGAGCAGGAGATTTTTGCAATGTTTTATTATGGACATACAGATGGGAAGCTAAGCTTGTTGGCAGTAGAATTAGAGTCTGACTGGTAAAACTGATGATACATTTAATTTTAAGGAGGAAATAAAGATGGCTTTTTGTACAAAGTGTGGAAGAGAATTGACGCCTGGGCAGGTTTGTGTATGCCAGAGAAATTATGCTGAAAATGGTAGAACAGGGCAAAGTGTGGGAACACAATCAGCTATGGGAAATGCAGGGCGGCAGAATACAGATAATATGATACAGCAAGGTGTGGGAAGGGCAGCCTCACAAAGTGCTGAAAATATGGCACAGCAAAATATAGGAAGGGCAGTATCACAAGACACACAGAATATAGCACGCCAAAACGTAGGAAGAACGATATCACAAAATGCAGGAGCAGTGCAGCCGGGTGTTCAGTCTGCCGCTAATATAAAAGAACAGTCGGCTTCTCTTGTCAGCAATGTAATTGAGGTTTTTTTAGCGGTTTTGAAGGCTCCGGTTTCTGCTGGAAGGAAAGTGGTAATAGAAGGCAGGGTAGCCATTGGTGTGTCCTTAATTATTTTGCAGGCCTTTTTTACAGGATTATTTGGTGTGATAATGATTAGTAAAATCAATGAATTAATAGCAGGGGCGGCCGGCTCTGCGAGCGATTCGTTGCTGGAATATGCTTCGGTTTCCCTGGTAAAATTATCTTATGTAAGAGGTTTTTTGATTTCGGTGCTTGGTTCAGCTGCCCTGTCATTTTTAGTTGCATTGATTGCTATGTTGCTGTTGATGCTTTTTCGGGGGAAAACAACGTATACCAGTATGCTTCTTGCGACAGGAATCCGTTGTGTTGGCATGATACCAGTTACCGTGCTGGCAATATTGGTTTCTATTCTACATGTTGGATGGGGAATTGTGATTTTTATGGTAAGTGCAATTATAGGATATATATTTATGGGGAGGGTATTGACGGCAGGGTCTGTTTTTGTGGAAAACAAGGTACCATATGTGCTTTTTCTTCTGGTGATACTTACCGTAGTTGTCCAATATTTTATGATTTCAAAGATATGGCCTCTTTATATGCCAGATGTGCTTCGCGCAAGTTATTATGATTTCCTAAGAGAAATGAAAGGGGAATCAAGGGGGCTGTCTGGTATGTTAAAAAATATATTTGATTATTGATTGTATGTGGCATAGGAGGGGATTGCTTTATGAAATGTCCAAATTGTGGCAGCGAGGTGGGGGAGCAGGATAAATTTTGCGGTAGCTGCGGTTTTCTTTTGCAATCGCAAAATGCGGTTCCTATTCAGAGTTCGGAAGGGGTGGAAAAGGAGAGCAAAGGGCTTTTTGGAGTAATAGTTTTTCTGAGCGCTGTCGCATGTGCTATGGCGGCCGCTGTCCTGTTTTTGGTTTTTGGTCAGGGAAAAACTTTGCAGAAAGAATCAGAAACCAGTCAATTAAATCCAAAAGATTCTTTTGCAAAAACAGCAGAGTCTCCTGGTGTGACAGAAAGTACAGAGAAAAAGGCAAAGGCTTCAACAACAAAGGAAACGCCATATTGGAAAAATTATTTTAAAGTGGGTGAAAATAATTTGACAAAAAGGCAGAAAGAGGAAATGTTTTTGTTGTTTCGAAAAGCATGGACTTACTATGGTGAGGGCGAACAGGTTCATGTAGACATAAATAATCTTGATATTGTATCACCAGATGATTCTGTTAAAATGTATGCTCCAGATAAGGTCAAGGCAAGTAAGCAAGGGGAGATTGCTGCAATTTTTCACATTGTTATTGTTGATGATAGTGAAGGAAGTTTTTCTACTATGGAATATCAGGCTGAATATAGTATGTCAGAGGATAGCCCATATGAGCATTTTAATTTGCTTTCTTACAAAAAGAAAAAACAACATACCGTAACCTCTTTTCAAAAAGCATCTGCTTCTTCTGTTTTAAAGTCGCAGGGCAGGAGTTCTTACAGTGCTTCCAATCTGGTTGACCAAAGTACGGATACTGCATGGATGGAAGGAGTAAGCGGGTATGGAGTTGGGAGCTGGATAAAGGTTGCTGCTTCAAGGCCTTATGAAGTATATGGAGTAGCCATTCGCAATGGATATAATAAGTCTGATAAAAGTTATACAGTAAATGCAAGGCCTCAAAAGGTGAAATTTACTTTTTCAGGTAAAGGAAATTTTGTCTATACTCTGAATGATAGCCGAATGTATGGTGAGGGTTACACTGATATTATTTTGTTTGATGAACCGGTACAGACGGAGTATGTGAAGATGACGATTCAGAGTGTATATAAAGGAAATGATTACTATTCTTATGATGGTAATGATGGAAAGGCATGTCAGGATATGGGGTTCGATGAAATTTTTGTAATCCATTAAAAAGTATTAGATGAAGAGGAATGTTTATGATGAAGCACGGTTGTCGATGAAATGTTATGTAGTCAAAACAGATTGTTAACTTTTACATTTTTTCCGCCAAATTTTACAAAGTGATAAATAAAGAAAAGGATTTTGTTAAACTGTATTCAAGTCAGGAGTTCAGTAAACAAAATCCTTTTTATTTTATGAAAAAGGCAAAGAACTTTGAGTAATCTTTGTAAAAATCACTATATAGTTACAAAGATAACACCATCAATCAGGAAACCGGGAAAAGAATATTGCCAAGCGGCACAGGTTGTCTGTTTGTGGGTAGGAAAAAAGAAGGGAAAGGTGAGGATTATGAAAATATACAAAGCATACAATCATAACTTACCGGAGAGCGTGAACAGAAAAATAGTATGTCTATATCCAAAATGAGGAAGTTGTTGTAGTTGGTACTTATGGAGGCTTTACACAGATTATTTACAGTATTGGCTCTGGCAATTACAAGATGGGCTTTATCAGAACTGCATCTATAGAAAGTACAGAGAATGTTTCCTCTGGTAATGGAAGGCAGACAACGGGTATCTCTGGACTGGCGCAGAAAATTGTAAATTATGAGCTTTCACAGGTAGGGGTGAGTGATTATCAGGGAAATAATAATGTTCCTTATAATACATGGTATTACGGAAGGACTGTGAATGGTTCCGGATATGCATGGTGTATGGCGTTTCAGGCATATAGTGCAAATCAGTTTGGGATGCTGAATACAGCGATTCCAAAAACTGCAAGTTGTACACAGGCTGTTAACTGGTACAAAAACAGAGGGCAGTGAACCATTCTTATGTGTATGGCTATGCATCATCTGCATATTGATGTCAAAATTGACAATATATCTGTTAATTTTAGCAATAGAATTTTTTCTCAATGTTTTTTGTTATAGTAAAGATACAAAGAACATTGAGAAAACACTTTTAAAAGAAAGGGGAAATGAAATATGAAACATTTTATTCAGAAAAAAATTACATTTGCAGCAATTTTATTAGTAGTTTTAGTAGGGGTAATGGCTGGTGAGAAAAGAACATATGCAGCCACAGCAACTTCTAAAGTACCAATTACCACATATTTAAAAGGTTACAGTACAGTTAAAACGTATAGTGCGGTAAATGGAAAGGTGATTGGTTCAATATATTCTTCGGATAAGTGTACTATTTTAAATGTGTATTCTTCTGGTTGGTGCCGGGTAAGATATCCAATTTCAGGAGGCACGAAGACAGCGTATACTTATTCAAGTTACTTTTTTACCAATACGAATTTTTCTACTGCAGAGACCAAACCAGGAAAGAACAGAGATGTTTATGGTAAACCAAATCTGACATATAAGTTAGGGACAACCTATTCCAGTGATTCCATTTTAATTATTGGGAACTCCAATGGGAACCAGCAAATTTTGTATCCGGTATCCGGCGGGTACAAAATGGGATTCATTTCGGGAAGTATCAGTACAAATAACGGAAACGCAGGTGGTTATAGCCCGGTAGTGTATAATGGGACAAAATCAGAAATTGAAGGCTTGTGCTTTGACGCAAAATATTATGCAGATACGTATTCTGATTTGAAAGCAGCATTTGGCTATGATTCTGCAAAGCTTTTAAGCCATTGGAGAACATTTGGCATAAAGGAAGGGCGAGGGGCTTCTCCAATTCTAGATTTAAAATATTATATGGCAAATAATGCAGATTTAAGGAATGCATTCGGAAGTACAAACTATACAAAAGCTTACCAGCATTTTTTGGATTACGGTTATGCAGAATTCCGACCATCTTCAAAATATTATAATGGTGATTATTACAGAAAACATAATGCAGATTTAAAATCTTTTGACAGTAAGTTTTTATTAAAACATTATCTGCAGTTTGGTATTAAAGAAAAGCGATATGCAAATACAACAAGGTATATGCCTGGTACAGTTTCTTCTTCCTCTTCTTATGCTAATCCTGTTAGCTACGCTAATGCGAAATGGAGTACAGGCAAGGAAAGCGGCTGCCAGCATGATATCCAGGGAGTGCCGGCAGGAACACCAGTATATGCAATCGCTGATGGAACAATTACCTGCCAGCAGAAATATGCTTTTAAAAATGGTGCAAAATATCTGGTATCCTATGGAAATGTAATTTATTTTACTTCTTCTGATGGAAAGACAAAGGCAACTTATGCTCATTTGAATGGTTTTTCAAAATGTAGTGCCCAGATTCCGGCCAGCCGTACATGGCAAAAAAGTGCAAGTGCTGTAAAAACTTATAGTCTTGGTCTTGGTTCTTATTCTGTACGCAGAGGGGATTTGATTGGGTATGTTGGGACAACTGGGAATTCTACCGGGCCACATTTGCATTTTGAATTGCGAATCAATGGAAACCGTGTAAATCCTCCCTCTTATGTTTCCATAAAATAGAAGAGATATAGTATAACCAGAAATAACCAGAAGCCTCCAAAAGCAATATTTAGGCAGTATGTAGCCAGGAAGAAGCTTTTGGAGGAGTATTTTGGCATAATGCGTTGAAGTTTGGTGATGATAGCCAAAAATACACACTTTATACCTGGTTTTGTCACAAAATGGAAAAAGTAAGATATAATATAAAAATTAGAGGGCAGGGTTTGCCATAATAGTATCTTAATATTATATGGTAAGGAGAAATAAAAAATAAGGAAGGATAAATCGTAAACACATTTTGTGTTTGCGCTCAAGCAGAAATATATTGTTTGAGGTATGGTACAGGATATGAAATGTATAAAATGTGGAGCGGAAAATGAACAAAATTCAAAGTTTTGTTTCAGATGTGGTGCATCTATGACAGGGCAGACCATGCAGAATGGTGCGCAGAAAATGAATGGAACAGTAAATGGGCAGATGCCTCCGTATACTAATACAGGAATTGGAAATATGTATTATCACAGACCAATTGGACAAGTAATTCCAGATTATAATCCCAATTTTGATTACAGACCATTAGGAATGTGGTCATATTTTGGATATGAAATTTTATTTGCTATTCCGCTTATAGGATTTATATTTCTTTTAATATACTCTTTGGGTGGTACAAGAAATATAAATTTGAGAAATTATGCGCGGTCAAAATTTTGTGTAGTTGTTATTATAGCAGTGTTTTTCTTTATGATGGCAATAACAGCAGGCAGTTTTATGTATATGTAGTAATGTAATGGTAGATAGTACTTTTAAAGTATTTGTATGAGTATCTATAGAATGGAGCAATGGCAGGAAGTGCCAGAAAGAGGCCTTTCAATAGACAAGGGATAGAAGAATATGTTACGGATTGCGATATGTGACAGGGATAAAAGGCAGCAGACGGAGCTTTTGGGGTTTATTGCCAATGACACAGAGATTAGTGATGATTATGTTACAGAATGTTTTTCTAATGTGCGTACAGTTCAGGCAAGATTAAAGTGTCGAGATTTTAATTTTGATTTATTGTTTCTGGGTTTGGATGTAACAGGAAAGGAAGGGCTTGCACTGGCAGCGTATATACGGGAGCAGAAGGTAGATATAGATATCATTTTTATAGCGGAGAATGATGAATTTATCGCAGAGGGGTTTCGTTTTAGGGCTTTTAACTTTATTGTTAAGCCAATTACATATGAACGTTTTTGTTATGAAATGGCACAATATTTGAAAGAGCGGCAGGAAAACCAGAGTGAGTATCTGTCTGTTCTTGTTCAGGGAAAAGAACAGATGGTATCTTTAAATCTGGTAGAATATTTTACCAGCGATGCTAGAAAAATAGGGGTAGTGACTGCAAACAGGAAGGAGCCCTTATGGTTTTATGGCAAAATGAATGATTTGGAAAATAAAATATCAAAATTTGGTTTTCTGCGCTGCCATCAGAGTTATCTGGTAAATATCCAAAAAATTACCAGTATGACAAGTGAACAAATTCAGACTAAAAATGGTGTATTCCCAATTAGCCGAAAATATAGTATAAGTGTCAGGGAGGTGTGGGAGAGGCACAAGAAAGTCTGTAATACACAAAGAATGGACAAAGATTCCCGTAATAATTATGGTGGTGGACACCCGGAAATTATTGCAGCAGATGAAAATTCCACCGTGGTTATTACGAGAAACTTTGCCATGGGTGATGCGAAATATGGTATCGTAGTTGGCATCAGGGGCGCAAGACAAAATGATACGTTTCGTCTGTATCAGGATGAAGAAATGATAATAGGCAGGGATAGAAAGCAGAGCCAGGTTGTTTTAAACGACAGTACAATAAGCAGGAAGCATTGTGGGATTCGGTTTGATGGAAAAGAGCAGTGTTATTATGTGTGTGACTTCTCATCGAATGGTACATTTGTAGGTGGAAGGCAGAAGCTGGAAAATAATAAATGGAGCAGAGTGGAACGTGATACCCTGATTCAGCTTGCAAATGACAAATGTTCATTTATGTTAGTATAATTCAAACACAATATCGTTATATTTGGCACATAAAGGATTGCGCTTACATAAAATTTGCCAAAGTAAAATTATAATTAGGAAAGATATAATTATCGTATAAAAAAACATAGGGTGTAATTTTCTGACAGGTATGTTATAATAACTCAAAGAAGAAGTTATGGCTGAAAAAGATTTAACAGAAAAAATATTAGAGGATTATCCAGATGGCTTAGAGCCGTTTGTAAATGATTATAAGATTCATGTTTTTGAGGTGGCATGGCTGTCTGATGAACAGATTGCAAATATGACCAGTGATTTTAAGATTATTGCTGAATTTTTCAGGGACAAAAGGCTTGGTACGGATACAGTTGCCAATGATTCTGCAAAAATTAAACATGTAGATGAAGTGCTTAAATTGTTATCAGTATTTACGGGAGACTCCCGATATGAAGAAGTGATTCAGTGTGAGAATTATGAGGAGGTTGACAGTATGTGTGAAATCATGGACAGAGCGGTTAATAAAGGAATAACTTTAGGTGAAAGTCAGGGGCAAAATAAACTGATTGCTCTTTGGAACTGGCTAACAGCATCAGGAAGAAGTGATGAGGCTGTTGAGATTATGAAACCATCAAATGAAGTTTTGAGAAAAACTTTATTTGCCGAGTATGAAAATGTAATACAGAAAAAACAAGAATAGAAAAGAGGGGGTGTCAATTGATTACCCCCTCGAATATTTCACATAGTGTCATTTTTATATGTGGAAATGCTTTTGGGAAGGTTTGATTTAACACATATTTTCCGTTTTCCAGATAATATATTTCAAGAAAACCTTGTGGTGAAATAATCCAATATTCTTCCACTCCTGCCTGTTCATAAATCGTTTTCCTTTCGGTTTTATCTTTTTTTGCGGGTGATGGACTCAATGTTTCTGCTATAAATTTTGGAGGCCACTATAAAAACTTCCTTTAAGATGTTTTCGGTCACAAATTACCATAATATCAGGACAGGCATAATCGTCATTTATTTCAGGGTAATATTTGAGGCCTAATTTTTTCATAAATACGAAACACAGGCTGTTTCTTAGGCCATTTGCTATAATTCTGTAAAGATTACCATTAATTATGCCATGTTTAAAATCGGGTGTTGGTGACATATCGTAAATTATGCCATTTATTTTTTCTTCTTTTTTCCTTCAAATTCTGCTAATCCCATATTATCACATCCTATCATATGTAATTCAAACAAATAATATTCTTGGTATCTAGGATTATTGTATGTACTTTCTTCCAACATGTCAAGACGTCCTCACTTTTTGTTACCTAAGGGACTGTTAGAGCGTGTTTGAAAATTCATTCCCACAATCTGCACTCCCCACTTTGCGCTATATTTGACTCAAATTTAGTCAATGCAGCCCGCTACACCTCCTAAATTTGAGCCAAATCTCCCACAAAATGTGAAGCACATCTTGTAAAAAGTAATTTTCAAACACGATCTAGGGCAAAGTGATTTTAAGTATTTATTTATTGATATTTTGGAAGGAAAACTTTTATTATAGTAAACGCATAAAATACATGCGTTAACTATAATGGATGCGCACGG
>CANSYK010000105.1 GCA_947651225.1 uncultured bacterium
CCAGTATATTGCTTTGGGTTTATGGGTGCTTTCGGCTTGCCCGGCTGTTATAGTTGTAAAAATTATGAGTTTCTATGAGATACGTTCCCATTGCGTAACGTGCATAATCTGTTTTATATGGCAGATATGCAAGCTGCCAATGCTGGCACAATTATAAGCCATTGCCAGACTTGAGGCTTGTTAGAAGTTTAACGCTCTTACATTGCGCCGTATTTTTACTTCCTTCTTTGTACGTGCATACTTTCAAATACAGAAAAACTTGTGTCACGGGTTTACGCTTTTCCTTGCGCCTAATATATGCAACTTATAACCACACGGGTAGCCCTCATAGGATTTTAGTTAGGATGTCATATACTATCAACTATCGGAGTTTGCAACGCCTTAACCGTTTGTTGTTTTATATCTGTTATCCTTAATGGCTTGCTCGCTTTGATGCTACGGCTATACCGGCAAGCCTTAATGCTGGAGTTTTGTCTTAATTTTCAGATCAGTTATAACTTGTGTTATTTAGCCATTTATAAATTTGACTTTTAGAAATTCCTGTTATGTCTGCTATTTTCTGATATGTCATGTTCTGTTGTCTTAGTTTAATAGCTTGTATATATCTTTCATCTTTTTTATATGGTTTTGATTTTCCAACATTATTATAACCTTTTCTTACATATTGCTTTTTAGGTTTATACTGAAAACCATTTTCAACACGCTTTTGTTTATGTATCTTGCTATGACAAGCCGGGCATAGCCAAATAACATCCAGCGGCTTGCTATAATCTTCATGATGCGCTTCAATATCTAATTTTCTGAGATTACATCTTGAGCATTTTCGAGGATTTATAAGCTTCCCTGTTTTTACCGCTTCGCCTACAATAGAATATGCTTTCACTTTTTCTGGATTATTTTCACGCCATTTCTTATTATTTTGTGTATGGTTCTTTTCCACTGTTATCAACTCCTTATTTTTTTTGATGTAATATATTTCTACATTTAAAAATGTTGATAACAGTAAAATGCTGATTTGCTTTGATGCTACACTCTTATTTCAAGTGGTCAGCCTATTTTTTAATTCTCAAAGACTCTTCAGGGGATTTAGTCAATAAGGGTTGTTTCATCTAAATCAATATGTAACTCTTAATTCATATTCATTTGTATCTAAAATAACATTATCGTTATCTGTCATATATTTATCAGTAACAAGGATGAAATAACCTCCATCTGTTTCAATATTTTTAATATTCCAAAAAGTGTCATAAAGTTTTTTGAAATTACTTCCTTTAAAAAATACTTCTACAATCATTGTTCCTTACCTCACTTTCTATACTGTAGCTTGCCATTGTCAGACTGTAGGTTGCCATCCTGTCCAGTGACGGTCAATAGTGACCGTTTCGGCTTTATGCTGTTATCCTTTCTAAAATCGGCAATGCCTTTTCTGCAAACATCTGTTTTCTTTTCATCATTGAGGTTTTAGTAACCCTATTCAACGTGCTTTTTGCAGATTTCACGCTTTTTACTCCTGAGCCTGCCGCCTTGTTCAAAATAGTAACCTCTTCTTTGTTTAATTTGATTGCTTTTAATGTTGAAGTGTTTACATCGTAGCAATTCTTGTCACCTGGTCTTATTGACTGACAAATTGGGATATATTCGCCAAGCCCGCCGATGTTCCAAACCTCAAACCCTGCTGGGATTTTTCCCACTACCTCAAAAACATAAGTTGTTCCGTATCCATTATCATGTTTGATTGTCATTTCGTTTTCCTCCTGTTCTTGGATTTCTATATTTGGTTTTTGTTTATCGCTTTGTTTGATGTTGTGATTGTATTATATAACGCTATCGCTATATTGTCTATATCGGAATATTTAACAAATCTATAACGATATCATACAGTATTATTTGTGCATTTTTTATAACGCTATCGTCATATTGACAGAAAATATCATTCGTGATATCGTTATATTAATCAATAATATAGAAAGAAGGAATTATATGGAAGAAAAAAAGAAAGTATCTAAAGCACAAATGAAAGCTACAGCAACATACGAAAAGAAAAATTATGATAAAGTCCTAGTTAGATTTCCTAAAGGAACAAAAGACAAAATTACGGAAACTGGATCTTCTTTAAATGGTTTTATCGTCTCTGCAGTAAATGAAAAATTGGAACACATTAAAACAGAAATCAAAGAATAAATTAAAATGATAGAGTGCGGAAACGCATTCTTTTTTTGTGCAAAATATATAATGATAGCGTTATATATTTGTTTATTATTCCGATATTTACAAAATAACGCTATCGTTATATAATAATCTCAACAAATCAAAAACAAACACCAAACAAAAGTACAAAGTACCTTGATAATTGAATAGACTTTACACTCTTCACCAAATCCGCTATAATAATTACAATATACGGAACAACGGAAATAAGCATAAAGGCGGTGAAAGGATGGTAGAAGAAATGACTGAAAAAGAATTAGCAAACTTCCTTCTGGATAAATTAAGCGATTTAGAACGAGTTGAACATGCATCTAACAGGGATGATGAAATAGCATATCAAAAGAAATATTTACTTGCAAAACTTCAATCTCTTGGTGTACCTACAGAAGAAATTGTACAACATAAGTAATTTATAACAACCAATTAAAAGAGTGTAAAGTCTATTGAATTATTAAGGACTTTACACTTTTTTATTTTAGGGAGGTTATGGCATGAAAAATTATTGTTTCGAAATTAAAGTAGAAAAAGAAACCCCAGAAGGATTTGTTGACTTACAGCGGAAAGTAACACTCTATATTGATGATGGCTTCACCATGGAAACGATATTAACCTTTAAAAGGGATTTCAGCAAAGCATTATCAGAAGCAAGAAAAGCCGCACATACAAATAGCCGCATAGAAGCACGGCTCATGATATCAACCTATGATGGGTAGCAGGATGATACAAGGGAACTGACACAAAAGAGTTTTGACTGTTGGGAATATAAAGGTTACTTACAAGACACAGGCGGCTTATATCTGCCAGCAGATACAAAATACACAAGCTCTTCACTTGATTTATGGATCGACTACAGCAACCCGATAGAAAGCATTATAGACAAATAACAAAAGGGAGCAATAGTTTATGAAATATTTCAATAATGTATTAAATTTATCAGAACTCAGGAAACAGTACAAGGAACTTCTTAAGATTCACCATCCTGACAACGGCGGTAACGTAGCCGACATGCAGGAAATCAATGCAGAATATGACAGCCTGTTCAAAATGTTGAAAGACAAGCACGACAGCAATTCTACGGACAACAACAAGGCATCATTTGACAATATGCAGTATGACTTTGCAGAAGATGAAAAGCTACGTGAAATGCTTAATAAGATTATCGGATTCCATGGAATCACCCTTGAGGTATGCGGCAACTGGCTGTGGGCTTTTGATTCCTATAATTACAGGAAGGAACTGAAAAAACTTGGATTCCGATATGCAAAGAATAAGAAAGCTTGGTACTGGCACAGTGAAGCTTTCAGAAAGAAGAGCCGTAAGTCACTTAGTATGGATGATATAAGAAGCTACTACGGCAGTACAGAAGTAAGGACAGGACAAAGAGCATTGTTGCAGGCGTAAAAAATAAAGGGTGTAACCGATTAAGGATGCACCCTTGCATTATAAAAGGAAGGAAAGATATGTTATGAAAAATACAAATACTCTTTTTGCACAAGAGATAATAAATAAAGAATCAGAAGCAGATTATATTACCTATGGGGAACTTGCTGAAAAAGTTGGGACTATGGTTCTTTGTGAAGAAATGGACAAACGTTATAGGAATTTTATAGACATGAAATATAAGAATGAAAATGAAATATCCCAAGAAGAAATAAATCTTCTGTTAAATACTTACCAGTGGCATATCATTACAAAGGAAGCGGCAGAGTATCTACAAAGAGAAACAGGTGAACTTGTGTATTATGATAAGGTACTAAATGTATATGCGTGGGGAATCGGAACTGGTGATAGTGGTGCGGACTGGAGAAATGAACCTTCAACAGTGAAAAAAGTATAGTTGCATTGTAATAATTTAGTCATGTCACATAAAATATTGAAAGCCTGTACCAGTTTTTGAGGTAAGGCTTTCTTTTTTGGTTTAATTTGGCTCTGTTTCTGTGTTTAGAGTGATTAATGGTGTTATTTTTGGTATTATATTTGATTTATTGTTATATATGACGTATTTTTGTGTGTATGTAACGAAATATATTGATATTATCGGTGATATGACGTGTGTAATTGTGTAAAAGAGAGTTGTGTAGTTACATATGTCCCGGTAGGTTTACATTAATTTACGAAGGATGCAGTCTGGGAAAGGGCGTATCTGTTCTTTCCACACATTACCTTTGATTTTTGACCTCGAACGAACCGAATATACAGGGGGAGGGGTATGTTTCAATTTTTACATATAATACCCATATATAAGGGTATACCCCTGTATAAAAAACAGCTCCTTTACACACTAAATGATTATTCAGCTAAAATCCACTAAAATGAATTACCCTGACAATTTACCACCTAATGTATTTTTCATCAAATCTGGCTTATAATCATTTAACTACTATAGTATAGAGAATAAAACAGAATATTTTCCTGCAAAAATCAAAAAAAATAAGGCACACCAGATTTTTACATCCGATATGCCTTACCATCATCCACTCACCACTAACCAATGCCTTCCCTATATCACATTCCCTTGCTTTAGAGCTTGTACATATGCATTTGCAGATTCAGGACTGATTTTCATCAAACTGTTAATCCTGTCATGAATTTTCTGTTGCTCCTCTGCTTCCATACGCTCCTGTTTCTTCCTGTCCAGTTCAGCTTTCATTTCAGCATCTTTCTTTGCCAGTACAGATTCAACAAAACTACTGTTTGCTTCCATACGCTGCCGCTCCCTTTGCCTTTCAACCTCAATACGCATCTGGTTGCGCTGCTGTGCAAGTTCTCTATCCCTTGTTTCCTGTTCCTGCCGTTCTATGCGTTCATCTTCCATTTTTACCATAAGTTCTAATACAGAATTATCAGGTTTTGCATAATCAAGCAAATGCCCATACTTGTTTTCTGCCTCTTCCTTGCGCTGCTGCTTTGTTTCCCAATCCAGAAAATTTATGTCCAGATACTTGTCTAATAAATGTCTATAAGGGTTATTGTTTATGTTATTTTTATTCATTGTTAAAATCCTCCAATCTTAATAATTCAACATATTTTTCTCAAATTCCATTTCCAGCTCTAAATGTACCCGCTTTTCATTAATCTCTTGTAACTGCTGGTTATCACGGTTGATATGTGCTATGGCTTCCTCCGTATCTAAACGGTGGAACTTCTCCGCATATTCATCTTCAATCAGTCTGGTTTTAATTCTTCTTTCAAAATCTGTCATTGCTTAAATTCCTCCTTAAATTTAATATGGTTTTACTTCTACTTCTAATAATCTGCGGTAAATATAACCAGGAATACTTTCTTTGTATTCTGCAACTACCCTCAGAATATCAGCCTGTTTCATCATCTTATATTCCTCAAATGCCTCTTCCGGTGTGTCCCATTCAGACAATTGTATTGGTTTCTCTGTTCCCGTGAATTGAATTACTCCATAATACTTCTCCTTTTTTCCACTATATTTCACACCAAGGGGCAAAGAATTTTCTTCTGTTTTCCCTTCAAAATAATGCTTTTTACAATTGGTAAGCAATGTATTTAATCCCTGTGGCAGTATGCAGCAGAAACCAGGATGGTACATACCAGAGCCATCTCCAAATAAGTCCTTGTCAACTTGCATACTTTCATCACCACACTCATAATAATGATCCAGATACCACCTGACAAAAGCTTTAGGGTTGTCAAGCCAGCCCTGCCACATAGCCGTATCATCATAACACCTGCCAACCCTGTCATTATCCTTTGTATCCTTACATCTTGTCCTAATGCCGTTATATTCTTTATAGGCATGGTAACTGGCCTTATTCTCATACTCTATGTATTCCTGCTCAAGATTTAGTTCCTGCCATGTGACTTTGCCAGCCCTTAAGTCCAGATAATCATTTGGGGTGACAGTAAGAAGATTTTTGTACCAGTTATTTGATTCATCACCATCTTTGTGCCAGACTTTTATTCTGCCCCCATACCTCACCAGAAAAGCATCTGCAACCAATTCAGCAGGCGTTGTATCACGTCCGTATCTTTCTGACTCCATCATATACATACGGGTATCATCCGCTTTCTGCATTTCACCCATGATTGAATTACGTTTCTGCTCTGATATATTTGAGCCAAAAGTCCGTTCCAGTTTCTTTTTCTTATTATCCGCTTTTCTTTTGCCGTTTCTTTGCCTTTTCATTGGGTAACTTACAATATAATATTCTATCTCAAACACTGTTAAATGCACTTTTCCCTGTTTATGCCTGTAGAATGTATTCTTGTCCTTGCGGTTCAGGTTATTGACACATCTTCCATAATTACTAATCCAGTAATTTTCTGTGCCATCTACACGGACAAATACTTCAAAAGCATTTTTCACCCTGCATTTGATCGGATATTCTACTGGTCTGCACTTTTCTTTTGGAATCTCTGCCAGTTCCTTGTTTTCATCTAATATAAACTGCATTTTTGTTTCTGTATTTTCTGTAACATTTTCTGCACTCATAATAATATTTTCCTTTCAATAGATAATAAATAGACAGCAATCCCAAAATGGGGGACGCTGAAATAGGACTCCAGAACAGGAATCCGATATAATTTTTTGCATAATAAAAGAGACAATAGATTTACTGTCCCTTAGTTGTTTTGGATATAGGTTATGTAAACATCTGGATTGTTTGAATGGAATATAACTCTTTCGCCAACAATCTGGCGATTAGTCTATCATGGACTAATTTTCAGTTGTACCACCGTGGGGCAACCTTTTACACACTTCTGTGAAAAACTCATCTCTTTATAGGTGTTGAGTTTAAAACCGATGCTGTCGGTTTAAGGTTTTTCGTTTTAAACGGAAATAGTCTATTCTCGTGAATAAAATGTTTTCATCCACGACAGCAATAATTTTTGTTCGCCCATTTGGGCTTATCATTGAAAACCCAAACGATACAAGCGTTTCACTTCACAAAATATCTTTGCTCGCCAAAATGGGCGAGCAAACCTTTTAAAGTGTTCGCTTTGAAACGAATAGAAATCTTTTTTAACTACTTCCGTTAGATAAAGGTCTGTAACAAATCGTTACCCACCTGACAGAACAAATCGTTCAGGCAGTTTATATATTCAATCGCCAATTTTGTCGGTTCAAACCTTCAATCGAAAATCTCTAGCGGTCTCTTATCTAATTTTAAAAAACAAAATTTAGATAATGGACTTGCCGCAATGATAGGACATGGAAATTTTTCCACGTCCTCTTTCGACCACTTATATGCGAATAGATTAAATCTACCACATTACTTTTAGAGCAAGATGGTTCAAAACCTGATAACCACCGTACCTACAGGTACGCACCAGTTTCTCGCGGGGAACCACCGTCCCATGGGTCTACGGTTAAATGCCGTATACCTTAAATATTCATAATGGCAGCAGGCATCCTATAACTTTACAACGTTGCCCACGATGGACAACACTTTCCACTTTTACGGATTCTGTTTGAACCGAAACCGTAAGATGATTTCTAAGGTAGCAAATTCCGACCTTAGAAATGAAGGTAACTAGCAGTGATCCCCACTTGAATGGACTTATTTGTCTAAACAAGTGATTTCATTATTCATAAAAGTTTTTCTATCAATATATAAGTAATGTAAATTTCCTACCTATACCAAATTTAGTTTTAATATTTCCTTGGATATATTCATTTGGGAATCTTGTAAAATATTCTTTCTTTATATTCTTGGTCTTAATAATTTACATTCTCCTTTCTGCGAGAGTTCAGCAAACATGACAAAATGCACATGAAATTTTCGGATTCGTCATTTTCCATGTGCAAAAATGCACATAAACTGAACAGAAATAAAATATAACCTATTTAATAAAGACAGACATATTTACATCGCAATTTACTTTCGTAAATTACTCTGTAAATAAAATTATTTTTTTGTTTATATTTTTTGAATGAAAGTTAGTAACGTCCCAAAAAAATTTTACGATACCCTTTTATTAATGGCATGTTAAACTTCAGCACCCCTATATACTTCTTCATATTCGATACCAAAAACTTAACAAAATTTTCCATGCTTAACTTGTTATACCAGAAAATTAAAATGTTAACTTTTTGTGCGGCAAACAGGACTCAGAAAAATATCTGAATCACAAGCCATCACTCATGTAACATAATATCTATTTTATCTTTATTGGATTTTTGTGCAGAAACACACAATAGAATCATCAATAAATTAATTTTTTGAATGCCAATATTTCATTTCAAAAAATCTTCTCTTTAGTATTCGGAAGCCACCAAATGGTTGTCAGCCATTTTTGTTACTATATTTTAAGTAACCACCAAATAATCAACTGCTTTCTTTATCCTTCGCATTTCATTACTGTATATCTTATACGCAACAGATTTAGCCTCATCTAAGGAATCAAATATATCTGGTTTCATTCTTCTGATATTTCCCTGTCCAAAAGAGCATAGATAATATTTTTCTTCATCCTGTTTATAAGCTATACGGAATTCCATTTTGATAGCATAATCATATACTTTTACAACACAATTGCTGCTAATAATCATGCCATCCGAAATACTGTCTTTCCATTCTAATTCTTTAAATTTCATATGTTATGATCCTTTCTGTCCACCCATAAACTGCTTTACAAATCGGTTAAACTTTCTGTTGTCATAGATGAACCTGTCAACATTACGTTTCTTGTGTTTCTTATGCCCCTTCTGGCTTCTGTTATTTTTTTTATTATCCCCATATATCCCTATACTGCTTTCTATGACACTGATATTTCCAGCATATCTCCTCCCTGATTCTTCATCCATATGTACATAAAAGTTCACTATGTAATTATATTTTAAAGCCCCATCCAGGGAATTAGTTTCTTTGTATGGATATGCCCTGTGGTTAGTCATACTGAAAATTATCCCTGTCCCTTTTGCCTCGTCACACCTGATTACTTTTCCTACCATATATCAATACTTCCTTTCTGGTTTTCATTTTTAATCTGCCCTGGATGCTGTAAATATTTTTTAATCCCTTTCCCCATTTAGCTTATCCCTCAAAACTTCACTAATTGTTACCTTAATACGTTTCCTTTTTGGCACAGTATATACTTCCCCGGTCTGTGGGTTCCTACCTGGTCTTTCCGGAGTTATCTTTGTTTCTGCTTTCATAATTCCTGTGAATCTGATAGCTTCCCCTTCTTCCAGTAATAAATAGAAAGTATCTAACATCAGATCCAGATATTCTTTACATGATTTCTTTGTCTTGCCTCCATTTGCCGCCATATAGTTTATAAAATCCTTTTTGCTGATTGCCATAGTACATCATCCTTTCTTTGTGTTTTTTATTACATAGATAATCATTCCTCTTATCTCTGGCTTACTGAAATACCTTTGTTTCTCAAATAATCAACCGCAAGCTTCAATAATTCACCATTCTCAACAGTATTTTTTACAGTATCATCCCATACATGGGGAGTATTACTGCCTTCTATTGTGCCTCCGTGTAATCCCTGGTTTGCCCATGAAGCAACTTCTTCCCCTGTTGCATCATAGTAATCATCCATATAATCAGTATCAATATATACAGATGCGACAACTCTATTTCCTTTCACTTTTGGCTCAACTTTGACTGCTGATCTTAAAAAATCATACTGCCTCCGATAATATACCGGAGAATAACTGTTGTAGTATTCTTGCAGGAAATGATTTAATGTTTCATATACCCGTTCTGCTAATACATCAACAACACCTGTCATGGCAGGTATCAACGCTTTCTGTAGTTGATTCATGTTGCTTATTCTTTTTGCCATCTTTTTTACTCCTTTCTTTTGGCTATGAAACTGTAGTTTTAAGTTACTGTAGTTGCTGCTATGGAATACCCCTGTAACGCACCAGAATCGCCATAGAGCGGTTTTCTGGTTATGGGTGGAATAGACTCCAACTGATAAATTCAGGCACTAAAATAAGCCCATATCTGAATCAGAACTCTAACTGTAAGTTATTATGAGTTACTTGATTAGTTATGGACTTATGCATGTGTCCAAAATATTTTATTCATTGTTTTGCGCCTATAATAATAACTGGAATTATCGTACTAAAGCCTTTCCGCAATTTAATTTCAAAATTAGTAAAACATTAGTAAATTTTCTCATCAAGTGCCAAAAAGTATAGAAAATATATAGGTTTCAGCCTATAAGGATAGAATCCCCTTCAAATGCAAACCCATATTTTCTAATACGGGAAAGGGGAATCCCTTTTGCCTCTAAAGATTCCGCATAATGCTTTTCCTCAATTTGCAAAAGTGCGGCCTTGACCGTTTCCTCCAAATTCTTTTCTTTCTGTGGACGGTGTACCTTAAATTCTAAAATAATAGCATCATCCTTTTCATTGCCCTTAACCGGCTCTAACATTACGTCATAACGCCCGAAACCACTCTCACGGTTTGAAGTAACCACATACCTGCCTGCCAGGTCTACCATAAGCCCTAACACAAACCCATGGTAAAAACGCTCTGGCCGCAATATTTCTGATGGCCTCCTGCCTGTATCAAAATAACTGAAGGTATCCAGGGCAACACGGTTCATGTACTCATTCATTGCCTCAACGTCCCCAAGCAGCAGTGCCTTGATAAAATCATTGTATTCTGGTAAACATTCCTTGAACCAGCCCTTTATCATATTTTTAAACATCATCCTTACCTCTCTGTTCGTAAGTTTCAGTTCATATCCCTCTGTTTCCATATCCAAATCCATCCAGTGATGCTCCACCTTCAAATACCCACTTGCAAGCAGCAGGCTCCAGATGGCAGCTTCATCGCTGTCAAGCTGGCTAAATACAATCTGCTCATCTATTTCTGTTTGGAGTATCCCTCCATCCAATAAATCCTCCATAACCATTTTTACGTCCCCGCTTCCCTCACGGACCAGCTTCCCTACAAGGCTGTTGCTGCTGGTATTTGCCCAGTAAGTTGAAAACTTCTTTTTGTCAAGAAAATTAAGAATCGACCATGGGTTATAAATGTCTGTCCTGTTTCCAAATGTAAAGCCATCGTACCATTCCCTGACATCCGGTTCCATATCAGCAACCCCAAATTCAGCCAGGGCATCTGACACTTCCTCCTGCGAAAAACCAAACACATCACTATATTTCTCGGAAGTTGTTGTCACCACTTCCAGGTTATTCAAATCAGAAAAAATCGACTCCTTGCTAACCCTTGTAATCCCCGTCATAATAGCCTTATCAAGAAAAGGATTCGTTTTAAACGTAGAATTAAATAAATTTCTCATAAAGGACACAATTTCATCCCAGTAGCCATTTACATAAGCCTCCTGCATTGGCGTGTCATACTCGTCAAGCAGGATAATAACATTCTGCCCATAATACCTTGCCAGCAGGTTAGACATATTTTTAAGCGATAACGCTGCAATATCGTTATCCATATCTCTGGAGACCGCATCAAAAAATTCTTTTTCTTTATTGTTCAGAAAACCATCCTCTTCCATTAAAAACTGATATCTGTTATACAGCCCAACAATTTCCTGACAAATCTGTCTCCTGGTATCAATATAATTTGCTCCTTTTACACTGGCAAAAGTTAATGCAATAACTGGAAATTTCCCCTGCATACTGCGGTATTTCTCTTCTTTCCATATGTTCATTTTATCAAATAAATCACTGCGCTTAGCATAATCAAGAGAAAAGAACTGCTCTACCATGCTCATATTGAGCGTTTTCCCAAAACGCCTCGGACGGGTAATCAATGTTACCTTATCAAAATTCTCCCACCATTCTTTAATAAACAATGTTTTATCAATATAAAACACATCGTTTTCTACCAATTCCTGATAATTCTGATACCCAATTCCAACTGTTCTTGCCATGCCATATCCTCCCAAAACTAATCTGACCATAGTATAGTATTTTTTCATACAACTAGCAAGATGTTTCTTTTGGGCTTAGGCGTAAACATGACTGATATTGACGAAGCCAACTCCCCGCATAATTGCCAAATGTACGTGTAAGCATGTCTGCCTGCCTCGTTACTTCTTGGGAATAAAAATGTTGTTATACTAATGAACGCAATGAATTACCACAAATATTCATAGATAATGAGCATTCATTAGTCCATACAATTTCAGTTTTGGCAAATGTTAGCGTTATTGAGTATAAATTGAACAATAATTTTACAATATTTAAAAATTATTATAAACAAAAGTTACACCTGTTTCATCATTTTCTAAAACACCCCACAGAAAAACCAAAAAAAGAATTACATACCAAATACAACGAAATAGTACAGATTCTTTAATCTTCAGAAAAATACTCTGTAAGTTTCTGATCCACATACAACCATCCTTTCCAACCAAGATGCATAACATCCCGCATAAAATAAGGTTCATATTCCTTTTCTGACAAATTAAGACAATCAAAACCATATGACTCTGCCTGTCCTTCTACCCAATTATACAAATCATTACGTGTATCTTTATCAATACCAATATAATCATAATAATATCCATTTGTATTCATCATTACGATATAAGGTCTTATCCCTAAATCTTTACAAATAGACAAAAAACAAATAAAATCCTGCTTTTCAGCAGATATTAACTTTTCTTCTGCACTACTCCTCTCTAATTCCTGTATCCTGTCCTTCAAATAAGTATCATAATATTCATCCTCTACATAAAACTCATTATTTGTGCACAATTGCTCCCCTTTCTTTTCAGCCCTTTTCATCTCCTGTTCCCAATTGATATTTATTATTTGTTTTTCTAGCTGTTGGCTATCAATCGTTTTTAGCCTATTATACGTCTGATACTTATCTGTTAATTTTAACAATTGATAATTCACACTATAAAAGGGCTTTAGCATTGAAAAAACTACTTTTGAAACTACATCCCCCCTTCCATATAACTTTGCAAATACCTTAACATCTTCAAGACCCTCTACACTACTTAATAATTTCAAAGTTCTTTCACAAAGATATTTCTTATTTGAATTACTAATCTCCTGATTAAAAAGTGCACTCCAAAACTGCAGCCTTGAAAAATTTCCTCCAAAACCATCTGAAGATATATCCTCTCCATAAAACCATTGTAAAGATACAACAAGAGCCAGTTGAACTTCCGATGCTTCATTCTTATTAAAAGAGCCTAAATTCATAGAATGTAGCAGACTCTGCACATGTGCCACTCCATCAATAGTAATCCCAGAAGTACATTCTGAATTAGGAAACATCCTAACAGGATTTTGTTCCACAGGAGAGCTTAATTCTGAGGAACCCAGCAATAATAAATTACCCTCTTCAACACTCTTTTTAAGCACATATTCATTTTGATTCGTATATTGGCGTTCCACGATTCCAGTATACATTCTTTCTATTTCGTAATTCAAATAACGATTAAGTCCAAAAACCGCTATTCCCAAGCCAAAACATGTACCTATCACTATCCAAGCGTTCCTTAATTTCTTATCCATTTTTAACTCCCACCTTTGATTCTAAGTATTTAACAAAATTAGAAACACTTGACATCTCTTCTCTTTGTATGTCTGTTGGCTGCAGCCTGATTCCAAACTTTTCTTCAATCTCCATCAGAATAGTAAGTGTTCCCAATGAATCCAATAAACCAGCTTCGAATAAATCCATATCCTCATCTTCCCTTATTTCATCTGTCTCACAAGCTTCTTCCAATATCTCCAGAGCCAACTCTTTTAATTTATCCATTTTACCTCTCCTCCATTAAATAGAAAATAAATATCCTGAAAATAGCATCATACCAAATGCAATTACTTGAAAGCATACAATCCTGCTCACAATATCATAATATGGCTTCTGTTTAAACTTCTTAAACAAATCACTTTTTAAATATATTTCTGTCACTACCAACGCCAAACCTTCATATAAACCATATACAACATAAAATAAATAAGGTCCATGCCATATTCCCATTAATAGCATTGTAACAATATTTCCCCATCTGGCCGCAATCTTTCTATTTTTAAACAAACCATTTCTCATATTATTCAAGACAAATCGTTTAAAAACATAATCTCCAAACCATGAAGATAAAGAAATATGCCATCGTTCCCAAAATTCTTTCATATTATGCGCCAAAAAAGGCTTATTAAAATTCTCACCAACTCTTATACCAAGAATATAACTATTTCCAATTGCCATATTAGAATAACCTGCAAAATCAAAAAACAGATAAATTGTATATGTATACATATAAATAAAAATCGATTTTATAGTATGCACTTCTGGTAATGTTGAAATAATATAATGATGAACTAAAAAAGCTATCCCAAATTTATAAACAATTCCAAGCCCGATCTTTTTTAATCCTGGTAATAAGTAACACGATAAATATTCTTTACATGGTATCTTTTTATCCAAATCACCTTTAAAGCGCTGGAATCTGTCAACAGGTCCCGAACTTAGTGTTGGAAAAAACGTAACAAAATATAAAATATCTAAAAACGACAACTTGTCCATCTGTCCGTCGTGTATTCCTATAATTAACTGCCAAATCCGAAAACTGATATATGATATCCCTGTAAATCCCAAATAGTTATAGGAAGTATACACACATCCCTTCACTACTATTATTGGAAAAACAGAGCAAGCAAACACTATAAAATAAATAAATTCGCTTGAAGTTCTCTTTGATATAAAATAATACCCCCATATCAACATCATTTCAAAAGCAAGAAAGGCAAGAAACATTTTTCCTTCTGTTCCTTGTGTCCCAAATAATAAAAGCAGCATAGGAATACTAACAAGCATCCCACCATATTTTACTTTAAGTTTCAACAAATTCAAAATAACTGCAGGAATTAATAAAATTAAAAACAGATATACTACAAATAAACTGCTATACTGAGAAAAACTTTGAGACTGTAGATTTAACTGTGTATTGTCGAAAATTGGTATGTAATTCATTAA
>CANSYK010000106.1 GCA_947651225.1 uncultured bacterium
CAAAGGCATATATCTATGTGCCGTCCCCATGGTGGAAAATGGAATACTTTGAGGTCCGCTATGAGGATTTCAACCAGAACAGGAGGTATTTTTACAAAATAGACGGGGAAGGGTTCCGTTATGAGATAGCAGAATTTTTGAAGCTGATCCGTACAGGGGAAGCAAATTTTGCGATGGGGGAAGAGGTTTCTGAAGCAATCAGTGGCTTGATGGAAAAGTATTTATATGGTGGGAAGGATATTGAGTGGATTTGATAAACACTTTTAAAATTGAAAGGTACAATTTTTATGGAAGAAATAAGTAAGAAAAAAATAAGGCAGATTTCAAAAAGGATTCTAATTGTTATTTCTGAAAACATTTCCAAAGATGGAGTGCAAATTTTTCTTAAAAATATGTTGAATCATATGGATATTAGTGGATTTTTAATTCATTTGTATGCTCCTGGAGATGTTGCCAGTCAACTTATGTTGGAGGATTTTTTAGAATTAGGAGTTACCATTATTCTCGGCCATTGGGATAAAGAATGTGATCTAAGGGAATTTGTAAAACATGATATTGAAATTTTAATGGAACAGCATTCGTATGATATTGTACACTGCAACACAGGAAAAGTATGGATGAATTATTATTGTTGTGTATTGGGAGAAAAGTATGGAATTCCTGTCCGTATAGCACATTCCCATAATGCATTATTGCCCAGATATAATCCAGAAATACAAAAGCAGGATGACTGTTACCGTAAGGGGATAAGTCAGTATGCTACTGCCTGTTTGTCCTGTTCAGATGTTGCAGCTAGGTGGTTATATGGTAATGAGAATAAAGATTATGGATTAATAAAAAATGGAATTGAACTTTCAGAATTTGTGTTTTCAGATGATATTAGAAGTCGGGGCAGGAAAGAGATGAATTTAGAAGGGAAGTTTGTCATTGGACATATAGGGGCTTTTGTAAAGCAGAAGAATCATAAATTTCTTTTAGAAATTTTCAGGGAAATTGCAAAAAAGGAAAAAAACAGTGTATTGCTGATGGTGGGAAAAGGAGAGTTAAAGGTAAAAATGGAAAAGATTGCCAGCGATTTTGGAATAAGGGAACAATGCTTCTTCTTGGGGGAACGGACAGATATTCCGTATTTATTGGCAGCCATGGATGTCTTTGTATTGCCTTCTCTGTATGAGGGATTAAGCATTGCCGCAATAGAGGCACAGGCAGCATCCCTCCCATGTGTTGTTTCTGATGGCTTAACCAAAGAAGCAGATATATTGGGCATAATGAAACATTTACCATTAAATGCTTCATTGGAGGAATGGGTAGAGAATATTTTGAAATATAAAAACTATAAAAGGGCAGATCAGTCTGCCAGGCTTGCAGATGCTGGTTATGATGTAACAGATTCGGCCTTTCAGCTTTATCAGTTATATCAAGGAAAAGAGATTAAGAAAAGAAATTAACTATAGAGTGTATTATTTGATTATATAATGGTTTTGAAAGGAGAAGCAGCAGGATGAGGAAAATATTGGGTATAAATGAATTAGGGGAATTTTCCGGTGAAAGGGAAGAGTATCTGTTTCGGATGATAGAAGCTGAAAAAATTGCAGATGGTAAAAGAATTGCATTATATGGATTGGGAAAGCATACGGAAAGGCTGCTTAAGTTTTTAGAAAAACATGGTAAAGAGGTAAAAGAAAAAATATGCTGCCTGATAGACAGAGAAAAGGAAAATATCAATGTCAATGGATATCCCGTATTGAAACTAAAGGATGCAGTTAAAGTGTATCAAATTGACTGTATCATAATTTCTTCTTATCGATTCCAGGATGAAATATATGAGAGGATACAAAACATTGAGGAAGATGGAGTGACAGTATATAAGATATATGATGGTTTTAATGAAGAGACAATAGAGAGGATATATTTATTTGATGATGATGAATTAGGGATAAAAAAGAATATTTGGAGTGTGGAAACATATTACGAACATATAAACAGATATTATTGGGCATTGCCATTCTGTATCCATAAAAGTGTTTTAGATATGGCTTGCGGCTGTGGATATGGTACAGGCATAATTTCAGAAAAAGCCGATTATGTTACAGGGGTTGATATCAGTCAGTTATCTATATCGTATGCAAAAAGGCACTTTAATGATGAAAATACAGATTTTTTATGTGAATCTATTTATGATATAACTTTTGATAAAAAATTTGATGTTATTACCAGTTTTGAAACAATCGAGCATATTGATGATGAAGAAAAATATTTTGCAACAATAAAAAGATATATAAAAGATAATGGGGTAGCACTAATCAGTACACCATATGCGGAAAAGGATGGGGTATGCAGTTTTAACAGATGGCATGTAAATGAATATACTCTCCTAAGATTCCAGGAAACATTACAAAGACATTTTAAGGATGTTATTTACTATAGGCAGGAATTGGATAAGACATGCGCAGTTTCTGTTGATGATGGGACAATGAGTGGGGCAGTATATGAAAAAACAATAATGCTTGCAGCATGTTTTGTCTAATTCAAACTATATTTATGGAGTTATATCAATTGAACAGTTAAAAGGAGTTATTATGGTAATCATAAACTGTAGATATGGATTTGCGAATCAATTGTATCATTTTGCTGCTGGCTATTCTCTCGCATGTGCACGGGGAGATGAGCTTTTTATAGATTGCTCCTATTCATACAATGGATCTGTTATGGGATATTTAGTTGATGAACTGCAGATTGACGATTATAAAAAGATAGAATATGACTTTGCTCAAAATGATGATTTTAATTGCTTTAGGACAATACCATTAGAGATTGGTGATATGCCAACTTTATTTATCGATAAATATGAAAAATGGGTATATGATAAATTTGTTTTTCAAGAAAATATAAATAGAGAAATTATTTATTATGAAGGGTTAGAGCATATTTATGAAGATATAAAAAATATACAATTATCTGGTTGCTTTCAGGGGAATCGTTTTTTTTCTGGATACTGGGAAGAGCTTCGTAGAATTTTGCAGTTGAAGGAGAAAAGTGATTTTTTGGAGATGTTTGACGCAAAAACAGAAAATTGTACCAGCGTAGGTGTTCATGTGAGACGCAGGGGATTTGCACTAATAGGGCTAGCTTCAGAATTAGACTATTACAGAGCTGCTATTCAATATATTAAGAGACAGTTTGGAGAGTGTGAATATTTCTTTTTTTCGGATGATATGGAGTGGCTTATATCAAATTTTGATAATGATTCGCACTATCATTTTGTAAAATGTTTTGGTGGACTATATAGCGATATGGAGGAGTTTTTTGCGTTAAGCCATTGTAAGCATAAGATTTTGTCAAGAAGTAGTTCTTATGGAAGAATGGCAAGTTTGTTATGTGGTTATGAAGGCCAGCAATTGATATATTATGGTGAAACACCAGAAAATGCATTAACAAATATTGTTTATTTAAATGATGATAGAGTGAAAAAGCTAATAAAGGAATACTCTGTTGACAATAAATGCAATATGGAAAATTGTTCCCATGCTGATTTAATTTTAAAAAAGGAGTTATCAGAATCAGATGATATAGAAGGGGTATTGCATGGAATAAATAAAATAAGCATGAATGTGAAAGGGATTGATACTAAGAAATATAAAGGATTATGTTATAAAAAAATGCAGTGCCTTTATTGGGACAAGAGATATGAGAGAGCTCTGGAATGCATTTATAGCATATACCCTGATTATATGAATAACTATGAATGTAATAAATTTTATTATCAGTTGTTGTTGAATTTAGGAAAGCAGAAAGAAAGCACTTTATACCTTGATAGGGCACAGGAGATAAAGACAGGTAAAACAGATGAAAAATTCAACTTTATTATTGTGCCATCACAAGGATTTGTTGGTGATATATTTGTGAACAGCTTCATTGAATTGGGGATTGTTTTGAAACGGATAGGACATTCCGTGGCTTTTATATGTGAGGAAAATAAGGGACATAGTGAGTATGCAACCTATTCATTTAAACAATATTTAGAATACCATAATAATCATATGGTTGATTGTATGGATTATGATTCAGGATGTAACATTTATGATAGGAATGAAGGGAAGCTTGAAGAGAGATTTTGTACAAATTTGAAAAATATAATTATATCAGATGATTTAGAATTTTTAATGGCACAAAGAAAACTTCCAGAAGCTGCCCTGATATATATAGCAATTACATCAAAAAAATTTAAATGCCATGAAATGAGAAAGCAATATATAGAATCTGTAAAGGAGTATGGTAGCAGATATGTCGATTTTGTTTTTACAGATATTGAAGAGCTTATCAGTATGGTGGAGGATAAAAAATTAAAATATTTTAACATGAAGGAAAGTGGACTGGCAATTACTGATAAGAGAAAAAGTGCATCAGATATATATTATCTGGATGAAGAAATAATTGATTTGGCGAAATATTTGCTTGATGTAATGGGGAGATATACACAAAAGATGGAGGAAGAAGAATGATTATTACAAAAACACCATACAGGATATCTTTTTTTGGTGGGGGGACTGATTACAGGCCGTATTTTGAGGAATTCGGTGGCAGTGTTTTATCTACCACAATAAACAGATATTGCTATTTATTTATAAGGACATTGCCTCCATTTTTTGAACATAGTATCAGTGCAAAGTATTCTGTGGTAGAGACGGTAAAAGAAGTTGATGAACTGCACCATCCTTCCGTAAGGGAATGCTTAAGATATATGGACGTTGATGATATTTCTATTTCACATGATGGAGATCTTCCAGCAAGGGCGGGACTGGCAACCAGTTCTGCATTTACGGTTGGCCTGCTGAATGGACTGCATGCTTTAAAAGGAGAATACATAGACCAGCTATCTCTGGCCAAAGAGGCTATTCATGTAGAACAGGATTTGATTAAAGAAAATGTAGGTGTGCAGGATCAGCTGGCAGTAGCCTGTGGTGGTTTGAACCGTATCTGTTTTACTGCAGAAGGATATAATGTTCGCCCTATTATTATTCATGCAGACAGGAAAGCAAATCTCAGTGATAACCTGATGCTGTTTTTTACAGGTGTAGTCAGGACAGCAAGCGAAATTGCAAAGGAGCAGATTAATGGGACAAAAACAAAGCTGAATGAATTACATGAAATGTCGGAAATGGTCCAGGTTGGTGAGGATATTTTATCTTCTGATACAGACTTAAATGAATTTGGAAGGCTGCTAAATCATACATGGGAGTTAAAAAGAAGCTTAAGCAGTAAAATAACAACGTCTGATATTGATGCAATCTATGCAAAGGCAATTCAGTCAGGGGCTGTTGGCGGTAAATTATTAGGGGCCGGAGGCGGAGGTTTTTTACTGTTTTATGTGGAGAAGGACAAGCAGGAAAATGTGAGGAAGGCTTTGGGGCAACTCTTGGAGGTACCGTTTGGATTTGAGAATGATGGAAGCCAGGTTATCCATTATACACTTGAGGAGTGAATCAGATGAAGGATATAAAAGAATTGGAAAAGAAGGCCAGGGAACTAAAAGAAATGGTAGTCCGTATGACTACAAAGGCAGGTACAGGCCATGTCACATCTTCCTTTTCCTGTGCAGAGCTTATGACGGCCTTATATTATGGGGATATTTTAAGGTACAGGCCAGATGATTGTAAATGGGAAGGCAGAGATTATTTTATACTTAGCAAGGGACATGCCAATCCGATTTTATATGCTATATTAGCAGATTTGGGATTTATTGATAAGAAGGAACTGGATTTATTTTGCCAGCCGGGTGGCAAAATTGGAGTGTTATTAAGGGGAGATATACCAGGCGCAGAGATTACATCTGGTTCATTGGGATGTGGGCTGGGAATAGCAGCGGGAATAGCACAGGCATTAAAATCAGACAGGAAGCCAAATTATGTTTTTTGTATGCTGGGTGATGCAGAATGCAGGGAGGGGGCTGTTTGGGAATCAGCCATGTATATTGGATATGCACAGTTAAATAATCTTGTGACGATAATAGACAGAAATTATCTTGGTGCAACCCACTTTGTTGAGGAGGAAGCAGGAATTGAGCCAATTGATGATAAATGGGAAGCTTTTGGGTTTGATGTCAGGCATATTAATGGACATGATATCGGAGAAATTATGGAAGCAGTTGGGGATGTCAGATGTATCAAATCAAAAAAGCCGTTAGCCATCATTGCAGATACTGTTAAGGGCAATGGGGTGTCATTTATTGAAAATATTCCATTTATGCACGGAGTTGCAGTAAAACCGGAAAGAATGGAGGAAGCAATCGAAGAGATTGGGAAAGGAAGTAAACTATAATGCGACAGGCAATGAGAGATGCATATTGGGACAGGATATACGAACTGGCAAAGAATGACAGAGATATTGTAATTGTATCTGCCGATTTCGGGGCGCCATCACTGGACAAATTCAGGAGGGATTTTCCAAACCAATATATCAATACAGGGATATCGGAACAGAATGCAGTTTTACTGGCGACTGGTCTGGCTCTGGCAGGGAAAAAGCCGATTGCCTATGCAATTACCCAGTTTATTACATTACGCTGTTTTGAGCAAATCAGGATTTATCCCTGTGGGATGGATTTGCCAGTTACTATTGTTGGTGTTGGGGCAGGGGCATGTTATTGGGAGTCAGGTTCTACGCATCATAGTTTTGAACAGCTTTCCATAATGAGGACGCTTCCCAATCTTGAAACAGTAAATTGTACAGACTGTCATATGGCGAAAGAAGCTGCTGATTTTACGGTTCATGCTTCCGGACCAAAATTTATTCAGATGGACCGGGAAGTAATCGATGGAATTTATAGAGGTACTATAGATTTTAAAAAGGGATATTCGTTTTTAACTGCAAAAAATGAGAACATGGTTATTTCAACCGGAAATATGACAAAAGAAGCCATGGATATCTTAAATCATGCAGAATTAGATTTTGGAATCATGGATATCTATAAGTTTCCGGTGGATACAGAGTCCCTGAAGGCAGAACTGGAGGGAGTTAAAAATATTATTACATTGGAAGAAGGAGCCAGGGAAGGCGGCCTGGGAAGTTATATACTGGAAATTCTTTCTGATTATGAAATAAGGATTCCGGTTCACAGAATTGCTTTAAATACATATGACGGGTATGCTGCCTCATATAACTATGGCGGCCGGGAGGAAATAAGGAAAGGATATGGGATGGGACGGAAGGATATTCTCAGGGTAATAGGGAAGGAGTTTGCAAGACAATAAAATTGTTTCAGGAGGGATGGAAGTGATTGGCTTACCATTAATGGATAATAATATTACAAAAGATGATACAGACGCATTAATTGAGTTTTTGAAAAACAGCAATATATTCACACAAAACAGGAATGTCCGTGAATTTGAAAGTCTCTGGAGTGAATGGCTGGGAGTTACATACAGTGTTTTTGTAAATTCGGGTTCATCTGCTAATTTTATTACGATGGCAGTGATAGCTGAGCTATATGGCAGGGGTGAAGTGATTGTGCCGGCGGTAACATGGTCAAGTGATATTTCCAGCGTGATTTTTGCAGGGCATATGCCAGTGTTTGCTGACATAAATTTTGAGAATCTTGCCATGGCAGAAAAGGAGATTATTGCTAAGATTACTCCAGATACAAAAGCTGTGTTTCTGTCTCATATTTTGGGCTTCAATGGTCTTTCTGGCAGCCTGCTGCAGGAATTGGAGAATCGGGGAATTATGCTGATTGAGGATGTGTGTGAGTCCCATGGGGCAACTTTTAAGGGTAAAAAGTGTGGGACATTTGGTCTTGCATCCAATTTCTCTTTTTATTTTGCCCATCATATGAGCACAATAGAAGGCGGAATGATTTGTACAAATGATAAAAAGTTTTATGAATATGCCCGGATGTTCCGCAGCCATGGGATGGTAAGGGAAAGTACAGATGATGATATAAAAAAGAATTATTACGAAAAGTATCCAAAGCTGAATCCGGAATTTATATTTACGGTTCCCGGATTTAACATGCGCAGTACAGAATTAAATGCGGTAATAGGTATTAACCAGTTAAAGCGGCTGGATGAAAATAATAAAAAAAGAGTAGAAAATTTGAAATATTTTTTAGAAAACCTGGATTCAGATAAATACTATGTGGATTTTAATGTGGAAGGAAGCGTAAATTATGCATTTGTACTATTGTTGAGGGAAGCAGATGATGTATTGTTTGGGAAGGTCTGTGACAGGCTGTGTGAGGAAAAGGTTGAATTTCGCCGTGGCACTTCTGGAGGCGGCAACCAGGTCAGGCAGCCATACATACAGAAAAGGTTTCCGGGCTTAAATCCAAAGGATTACCCAAATGCGGATTTTATTCATTTTTATGGAATGTATATAGGGAATTTCCCCGCATTGGAGAGGGATAAAATCAGGCAGTTGGTTGAGGTTTTGAATGTATTGTAATTGAGGAGGAAGAGAATGGATGCACTGTTTATCAGATCTAATGATTCAAAAGCCGTATATGGTTCGGTATCTGCCAATGCAGCATGTGAGCCGCCGTTCTGGGCTGCTGTCATGGCGGCGTATTGCCGTGGAAAGGGGGATTCTGTCGGGATACTTGATGCAGAGGCGGCCGACATGTCACCGGATGATGTTGCAGGTTATGTAAAGAATGTTGCACCGTCTATGGTTATTTTGGTAGTAACAGGCACAAACTTGTCTGCATCAACATGGAAGATGAATGGGGCATTATTGTGTGCTGAAGCAATAAAAGCATCCAATGCGGATATGCCAGTTATGATGTGGGGGCTTCATCCCTCTGCATTGCCTGATGAAACCCTGGAGGAAGAATGTGTAGATTTTGTAATGAAAGGGGAAGGGATAGAATCAATCCATCAGTTTATTCAAAGCATAGGCAACATGGGAGAATATGATAATATAGATGGACTGTTTTATAAAAAAAATGGTATGGTTTGTGGGAATGTGAGGCTTAACCTGGTTGCTCCTGACGATATTCCTGAACCTGCATGGGATATGCTTCCAATGGAAAGATATAAAGCGCATAACTGGCAGAGGTTTGGAAGCCTGGAAGATGGCGGGTATGCGGTTATTGCAACTTCGCTTGGATGCCCTTTTCAGTGTTCTTTTTGTGCTGTATCAACATTATTTGGGGAGAAAAAAGTCAGATATATCTCACCACAGAAAGTGGTGAAAATGATAGACCACTTGGTAAAAGAATATCAGGTGAAATATATCAAACTGTTAGATGAAAATTTTGTACTGAATATGAAGCATGTTGAGGAAATCTGCAATCTTCTGATTGAGAGAAATTATGATTTGAACATATGGGCATATGCAAGAGTGGACACTGTGAACAGGGATATATTAAGCAGGCTCAGGAAGGCGGGCATCCGCTGGCTGGCTTATGGTATTGAATCTGCCAGTGAACTCTCCCTTTCTGATGTATCAAAAGGGCAATATGATGTTAAACGTATAGAAGATGTTGTGAGGATGACAAAGGATGCAGGGATTTATGTGTTGGCAAATTTTATGTTTGGGTTGCCTGAGGATACAAAAGAGACGATGCGAATGACTTTAGACTTTGCCAGGAAAGTAAATCCCGAATTTATTAATTTTTATTGTACCATGGCTTATCCGGGCTCCAAATTGTATTCAGATTGTAAGAATAAGGGAATAAAGCTGCCTGATACATGGTTAGGATATTCGCAATTTAGTTATGAATGCGAACCATTACCTACGAAAATGATAAGTTCAAAAGAGGTATTAGAATTCAGGGATTATGCATTTGAGGAGTTTTTTAAGGAAAATAATTTGTATTTCAAGATGATAGAAGAGAAATTTGGGAAGGAGACAGTTCAAGAGATAAACAATATGTTAAAACGGAAAATGAAGAGAAAATTATTAGGTGATTAATAAAAAAGTATTTAGGAGGTTCTTATGCATTATACATATAAAACTTTAGTACAAAAATTTAATATGCTTATTGAAAAAATTAAAGAAAATAAACCAGAAGATGTAATAGCGGAAGTGCTCCAGTCTATTAAAACAGAAGCAAGCAATAAACTTTTAAATTCAAAACAGGTTGTTTTATGTGGCGCTACACCATTTGCAAAGAAAGTTATAAAAGATAGAAATTTTATGTTTGCAGAGGATGTAGATATTGTAATTGAAGATTTTGAAAACATTGAATCAATAAATAATAATATGGGAGGGGGAAAAATATATATTTTATGTTCCAGACCTAATATCAGTAATCATTTAAAATGTCTGTATCGGACAGATAATCATCCATTATGTATGCAATGGCAATTACTTCTGGCACTAGAACCTCGTTTTAGCACTAATCCTTTTGCGTATCAGTATAAAAAAGTTGTTGAACAAATTGAAGATATTGTTATACATATAGATGAATATGTTAGGCTTTTTGAAGAGTTAGGTGACATAAAATCTAAAGAGTTATTAATAAAAATGATTTTGTTCCGTTTAACTTATGACCATGAATTGCATTTTGACAGTGCAACAGAGTACCCACATTACTTTGATGAAGATATATGTGACATAAGTGAACAGGAAGTGTTTGTTGATTGTGGCGGATATATTGGTGATACATTGGAAGAGTTTATTAAAGTTACAAAAAATAAATATAAGAAATATTATTTATTGGAGCCAGATAAAGATTTAATTAAACAGGCGATGTCTAGAGTTGATGAAAGAATAGAATTTATAAATAAAGGTGTCTGGTCAGTTGATACAGAATTGTATATGAAAAATGAAACAGCTAATGGAAATGGCATGATAATAGAACAAGCTGATAGTGCTTGTGATTCTGTTTCAGTTGTTGCACTAGATTCTATTATTGAAGAAGCAACTTTTATTAAAATGGATATAGAAGGATCAGAATTAATGGCATTGAATGGAGCGAGAAATGTTATTAAGAAATTTCAACCTAAATTGGCAATTTGTATTTATTATAAATATGATGATCCAAGAGTTTTGTATTCTTTAATTAGAACTATGGGGGAATACAAATTTTATATCCGTGCACAATATGATAACATTGATACAGAATTATATTTTCTTTGTATTGCTAAATAAGATTTTTATCCAGAAAAGATAACATAGAAATAGTAGTATTTATATTTCTTTAATTATGTGAAGCATAATTATAAGTTTATTACAAAATAGATAAGAAATATATATTTTTTAGGGTAAAAAATATTAGGTAGTAATTAAATAAATAAAAAGAGGAATGAGGATGATTATGAGTAAAATTTTAGTTACAGGGGGAGCAGGATATATTGGTTCAGTATTAGTTCCGATGCTTCTGCAGGAAGGACATGAGGTAACAGTTGTTGATAATTTTTATTTTAACCAGTCATCTCTTTTAGAATGTTGTATGAATGAGAAATTCCATGTAGTCCGGGGTGATGTAAGGAACCGTGGGTTAATGGCAGAGTTAATTGAAGGGAAAGATTATATTATACCTTTAGCTGCCATTGTTGGGTTCCCATTATGTAAAGCTGATGAAGTGGCTGCCAGGACAACTAATTTAGAGGCAGTAAAGATGATTATTGAATTAAGAAAACCAGGACAGAGGCTTATTTATCCATGCACAAATAGTGGATATGGTGTAGGGGAAGGGGATAAGTATTGTACAGAGGATACACCTATGCGGCCAATTTCTTTATATGGAGTGACTAAAACAGAGGCAGAAAGGGCTGTACTTGAGGCAGGCAATTCCCTGACGTTCCGTTTTGCAACTGTTTTCGGGGCATCTGCAAGAATGAGGATTGACTTGCTGGTAAATGATTTTGTGTACCGTGCCATATTTGACCGCACGGCAGTAATTTTTGAAGGTAATTTCAAAAGAAATTATGTACATATCCGTGATGCAGCAGGAGCCTTTATTCATGCAGTCAACCATTTTGAAGAAATGAAAGGGAAGCCGTATAACTGTGGGTTATCCTCTGCAAATTTATCTAAAATTGAACTTTGTGCGAAAATCAAAGAGCATATTCCGGATTTTGTATACCTGGAAGCTCCGGTTGGAGAAGATCCTGATAAGAGGGATTATATTGTTTCAAATGAGCGGCTGGAGGCAACAGGCTGGAAAGCGCAGTACAGCCTTGATGATGGCATAGAAGAACTTATTAAAGTATATACGGTTATTAAGAATAAGCAGTATTCTAATATATAAGAAAATGGATAGTTTTATTGTTGCATTTAATGTTGTGATGCCTTTGTTTATATTAATTGGGCTTGGATATTTTATCAAAAGGATGGGATTAGTGGCAGAGGCATCACTTAAAGAGTTTAATTCATTAGTGTTTAAGATATTTTTGCCAGTATTACTGTTTCATAATATGTACCAGTCAGATTTTAGCAGGGAGATTAATGTCGGCATTATAATATATTCTGTCATAAGTATATTATTGATATTCGGACTATTGTTCATATTTGTCCCGAAATTTGAGAGGCAGAAGCCGAAAGCTGCTGTCATGATACAGGGGATGTACCGGAGTAATTTTGCATTATTTGGTATTGCAGTGACTGAATCGATGTACGGAACAGGGAATGCTGAAGTTACAGGGATTCTGGTAGCAGTAATTGTTCCGTTATTCAATGTTCTGGCAGTATGTTTATTTGAAATTTACAAAGGCAGTGTTATAAGCATAAGAAAAATTTTAGCAGGAATTGTAAAAAATCCTTTGATTATTGGGACTGCATTGGGCCTGGTTTGTAATTTTTCTGGCATTATTTTTCCATCCGTTATCGGACAGTCAGTCCTTACGCTTGGGAACCTGGCAACCCCGGTTGCCCTCATTGCTTTGGGTGGTACTTTTACATTCGGGAATCTTGTTAAAAATAAAATACGGCTGGCAGCAGTAACAGCTATGCGTTTACTGGTAATCCCACTTGCATTTGTGGCCCTTAGTATAGCGTTGGGATACCGTGGGAAAGAGCTATTTGCATTGTATATGATGTTTGCTTCACCAACGGCAGTTGCATCATTTGCAATGGCTGATGCAATGGGCGGGGATGGCGAGATGGCAGGACAGATAGTAGTGCTGACTACGGTAGTGTCATTATTCAGCTGTATATCAGGGATCTTCATTATGGAATATATCGGCGTAATATAAGTATCGGAAATGCCAGAAAGGGGCTTATATATGGAAAAAAACAGCAAAATTGTAGTATTTGAACCTAATATGATTTCCTCAGCCATTTGTAAGATGCTAAAAAAAGAAGGATATTCAAAAGTATATATGCCGGGTTCTGATGAAGTTAACCTGGAAGATGAGGAATCTGTATTTTCTTATTATGATAGCATGAAACCGGAGTATGTTTTCTGCTTTGCAGGTCCCCATGGGGGAATTTCCGAAAATATGAAAAGGCCTGCAGAGTTTATTTACAAGAATTTAAAGATACAGAACAATATTATCCATGGGGCGTATTTAAGCGGTGTAAAGAGGCTTTTATTTATAACAGGTGCATGTGCCTATCCAAAGGAATGCCCGCAGCCGATGAAGGAAGAATATTTTATGGATGGGAAAATGGAACCGACAAGTGTGGCATATTCCATGGCAAAAGCTTCAGGGATTGAGATGTGCCTTGCCTATAACCGCCAGTATAGCACGGAATTTATTCCATGTATCATATGCAATAATTATGGTCCGGGAGATGATTTTTCAGAGGCAGGGCATGTATTGTCAGCTATGATCAGAAAACTTCATGCTGCAAAGACAGACAACATCCCTTATGTGGAATTTTATGGTTCCGGTCTGCCAAAAAGAGAATTTATGTATTCGGAGGATATTGCGAGGGCGGCCATCTGCATTATGGGAAGATTGGAAAAACCAGGGCTGGTTAATATTGGGGGCGGTGAGGAAGTAACGGTTAAAGAGCTTGCCTTCCTGGTAAAAAAGTGTATTGGTTATGATGGGGAAATTAGGTTTGATACATCAAAGCCGGATGGTGCAATGAGAAAGCTGTGTGATGGAAGCAGGTTAAAAAATCTGGGGTTCCGGCCAGCAGTTTCTTTTGAGGAAGGGCTGGAAAGGACATATGGATATTATTTGGAAAACGAGGTGATAAATTGGAACAATTAATCAAAAATTATCCAGAGCTGGAGGGACTTATGCCCCAAATTGAGGATACTGTCAATGAACTGGTTAAGGTTTATGGCAATGGTGGGAAAATTTTGGCGTGCGGCAATGGTGGAAGCGCTGCAGATTGTGAACATATTGTGGGAGAATTATTGAAGGAATTCAAGATAAAAAGAGAAATTTCCAGTGAAATAAAGGATAAACTGCTGGTCAATGGTGCATCAGATGAATACATAGAAAATATTTATGGTGCTTTGCCGGCCCTTTCCTTAGTAAGCCCTATAGGTTTTCTTACGGCATTTAATAATGATGCTGATTCAGATTATGTGTTTGCCCAGGAGCTGTATGCTTTGGGGAACAAAGGAGATGCCTTGATTGCGATTTCGACATCAGGGAATTCTGTAAACATAGTAAATGCTGCAATCATGGCAAAAGCAAAAGGCATTTCTGTCATAGGCCTGACAGGAGAAAGCGGTGGAAACCTGAAAGAATACAGTGATGTGCTGATTAATGTCCCATCAATGGACACGGCAAGAATTCAGGAGTACCATCTGCCAGTTTACCATACAATATGTGAACTGTTGGAAAAACACTTTTTTGAATCTAAATAGAAACAATGATATGGGAGATACAAAATGACAGCTGTGATTATGGCAGGGGGAAAAGGGACAAGAATCCGCAGTATAAATAACGAGGTTCCAAAACCTATGATTCCTGTATGCGGTAAACCTATATTGGAACATCAGATTGCCAGATTAAAGGAAAATGGCATTACAGATATCATCCTGATGGTTGGGTATCTGGGAGAGGTTATAAAAGAATATTTTTTGGATGGAAAACAGTTGGGGGTCACTGTTTCATACATTGAAGAAAAAGAACCACTGGGGACTGCAGGAGCAATGTATTTGTTAAAAGGCAGGGTGAAAGATGACTTTCTTTTATTAAATGGGG
>CANSYK010000107.1 GCA_947651225.1 uncultured bacterium
GAGGGTTAGGGATACTTCCCTATGGAAATTTCATCATACGGACGGTAGGGAAGTAGGGGGAATTTCGCCCATGTGTCCGGACATGGGCAGTGCTTGCTAAGTTTGTTTTTCGACACTCCCGGAGGGTGTGTCGGTAATTGAAAAGAAAAAAGAACAGCTCTACTCTTTTGTAGGGCGTTCCTTTTGATAATGATTGGTAAAATCATGAAATTCTTTGTTAGTTCGTTGCTTCAATAATTTTTCTGAAAGCTGCTGATGATTTGGATGGGATAAACTCCACTATTTCATATTGGGCAATTTTTTCATGGAAAAAGGGATCTCTTTCCATGATTTTTTCGGCTTCTTGTCTTGTGGCACAGTTACAAAGAATTATGCCACCTGTTCGTGGATTTTTTCTTCCAGAGCATATAAATTTTTCATTGTTGTAATATTCTTCTAAGTAGTCAATGTGTGCTGGCAAAACCTTTTCTACTTCCGAAATTGGTTTAACATAAGTTAAGTTAAAAATAAACATATTGAACCTCCAATAAAGTTGTGATAGAATAATAATGACCAAAGTCAGTGACCATAGTCATTATTATATGTTTTATGTTTTGGAAAGTCAATAGTATTTTAAGGAGAAAGAATTATGGAGCAAAAAAAGTCACGCAAAGAAAAGGCTGCTTATACGAAAAATAAGATATTTGAAACAGCAGTAACACTCATAAAAGATAAGGGGTATGATAATGTTACCGTAGATGAAATTTGTAGAACGGCAGGTTTAGCAAAAGGTTCATTTTATGTTCATTACAAATCAAAAGAGGATATTGTGCGGGAAAGTTATTACACTGACATGGGGGCATATATTAGCAAGCATTATACTGAATTTATTGTTTCTAATCCTGATATGTCTGTGATTGAGCGCATTATTTATTTTTTGGGTTTGGAATTTGAATTTTCGGAATATGCAGGATATGAACTTACCTGTTTGGCATACTCACTAAATTTGAGTGCATGTATACCCGGTGCGTCAGAACATTTCAGCAAAAGGCAGTTTGCTAAATTGTTATATAGCGAAATTAAATCAAGTTTAGCATTTTCTTCTTCCGGGTTTTCATGTGATGAAATTTTTCAATATTTGGAAAGCATGGTAAGGGGTATAATGGCTACATGGTGTTTCTCAAACAATTCTTTTGATATTGTAAAGCAAGGGAAAAGATATATTGAACAGGCAGTGTATAGTCTTTACAAGAATGGTGGTGGTAAAAGTAAAGAATGATGGAATGGATTGCCAACTTTATATGCACCCAATGGTTGCTAGATTGGAACGTATGAGTAGATTGTTTATGGGGTATAAGTAAGTTATAATTTTGAAGGACAGGAGGAAATTAAAATGGAATTTAGAGAGAAGCTACAATTACTGAGAACGGATATGAAATTGTCGCAGGAAGAATTAGCAAATAAATTAGACATCACCAGACAATCCATAACAAAATGGGAGAACGGACAATCTTTTCCTGATATTCAGAATCTTATACAACTTAGTGAGATTTTTAGAGTTTCCATTGACAGACTTGTAAAGGAAAATGACACCTGTATGGTAAGCCTTTTTTGTGATGAAAACTATCCGAAACAGGATATTCGGACTTTTTTAGTCAGGGCAAAAAACAATACATATGCAGTAGGAGAAAATGAGGTTTTACCGTCAAAGCCTAATTCGCATGATTTCCATTATGTTGAAGATGATTACTTATATATAGACAGTTATTTTGGAAATCAAAAATTCATAGGTGAGGAAGGCGTCTGGATAAAAAATAATACAGTGTGGGCAATGAATTATTATGGACAGAGTTTGAATGAAAATTTTAATATTACATTTTTGAAAGAAGCACTTTCCCATGTGTCGGTTTCGATGCCATTCCGGGGACCGGAATTTTATCAAAAAGGAGATTATATGTACCAATGTCAGGTACAGGGGGATTTTGAATGTTTTACAGGAGAGGAAACGATATATTGTAAACAGCAAAAGGTATATACCTGTACTTTTCATGGGGGTATCATTTTATGAAAATCATAGAAAAAGAGATTTCCGTAAAAGATTTGGTTACAAAGTCCAATCTGCCAGCGAGTGATTATGTAATAAATCCCTATGTAGGCTGTCCGCATGGATGCAGGTATTGTTATGCCTGTTTTATGAAACGCTTTACGAACCATAGTGAGGAATGGGGGAGTTTTATTGATATTAAGCGATGTGATAGAGCGATAAGCAGAAAGAAATTACAGGGTAAATCAGTTTTCCTTTCGTCAGTAACAGACTGTTACAATCCATATGAAGAAAAGTATGGAAGCACACGAAAGATATTGGAGCAGTTAGTATCAATAGATTGTGAACTGAATATTTCAACAAAATCGAACTTGATTTTAAGAGATATAGACTTGCTGAAACAATGTAAGAACCTAAAGGTTTCGGTATCAGTCAATACATTAGATGAGCAATTCAGAAAGGATATGGATAATGCCAGCAGTATTGCGGAACGGTTAAATACATTGAAGGTATTGCATGAAAGTGGGGTATATTCTGTTTTGTTCATGTCACCTATATTTCCGGGCATAACAGATTTCCGAAAAATAATTGAAAGCAGCAAAGCCTATGTAGATGAGTATTGGTTTGAGAACTTAAATTTGAGAGGGAGTTATAAGCAGGATATACTAGAATACATAAAAAAATTTTATCCTCAACTCATGGAACTATACAAGAAGATATATTTACAGGGAAATATGGAATATTGGCATGATTTGGCGGTTGGTATTGAGGAATACTGCAATACTCATTCGATAAAGCATATCAATTATTTTTATCATAAGGAGTTAGTAGAAGCTAAATTAAATCAACAATAGAATTGTAAGGTGCAGAGAATAGTTAAGATAATATCTGATGAAGAAAAAAATTTCTTCTGTTAGATATAGATATTTATTAACCAAGTAGTTTTAACTACATTATTACAGGAGGTACAAGATTATGGCATTTTCGAATGTAGCAGAGTGGAACGATGAAACAAAAGCAGCCGCAGCTTGCGGTGCATCATGTGGTACAGCGTGTGGCGCAGGTGACAAACCAGAAGAAAAACCAAGTGCTTGCGGTGCAGATGATAAGCCGGAAGAAAAACCAAGTGCTTGCGGTGCAAGTGATAAGTAAAAAGGGTTTTCTGTGGTATGTACTATCATTTGTCAAAGGGCTTCCTCAATAATTTACGGAAGTCCTTTGTTGAATTAGTTATAAGTGAAGGGAACGCTGATTATGAAACGATATTTTGCCTTTCAATGGCATATTACTGATTATTGTGACCAGAGATGCAAACATTGTTATATATTTTCAGAAAGAAACTGTGAAGAATTATTATCTATGTCTTTAGATAATATGAAAAAGGTAATAGTAAATATTGAGGATATGTGTATGCGTCTTAGAAGAATACCATATTTCTATATTACAGGTGGTGATCCGATACTGCACTCAAAATTTTGGGATTTGTTAAAGATAATCCAAACAAAAGGATATAAATTTACTTTGATGGGGAATCCTTTTCATTTAAGTGATGTGGTGTGCAGGAGATTGAAAGATTATGGTTGCGAGAAATATCAGATGTCTATTGACGGTATGAGAGAGACACATGATTATTTTCGTAAACAGGGTTCTTTTGATTGCACGATAGAGAAAATTAGCTGTATTCGTGATGCTGGATTGAAATGTGCTATTATGTCTACAGTATCAGGGATCAACATCAAAGAAATTCCGGATGTGGTAGATTTAGTCGTGGAAAACAAGGTAGATATTTTTGCATTTGGCAGGTACTGTCCAACCAGTGCAGAAAAAAATATAGGAATTGCACCTTTGGAGTATCGTGATTTTTTAGATAATCTTTGGCTGAAATATGAAAAATATAAAGCTGAAGGAGTGGGTACATATTTTAATTTGAAAGATCATTTGTGGACATTGTATCTATATGAGAAAGGACTTTTTAAGATTCCTGAAACTGCCAGGAAAGATATGATTTATGATGGGTGTCATTGCGGCATATGCCATGTGACAATTTTACCTAATGGAGATGTTTATGCTTGTCGTAGATTTGAAAGCAAGGTAGGAAATGCACTGGAAGAAAGCCTGATGGAGATTTTTATGGAAAAGGAAGAAATGTATCGTGATTATGATAAGTTTGAAAAATGTTATGAATGTGAGTTAAGAGGATTTTGCAGAGGGTGTCCGGCGGTTGCCTTTGGCACAACAGGAAATTTCTATGCTGCCGATCCTCAATGTTGGAAAAGGTAAGGTGATTAACTTGGGAAAAGTAATGGTTTTATCATTTACCGATGATGAGGAAGATATTTATAAAGGAATATTGAACATCGTAAATGGCAGCAATAATTTTGAACAATACAATATTTTCCAAAATATAAAGTCAATCCAAGAGGGAGCGTTGAAAATAGATTTTGTACAAAGAAGTGTTTTGGTTAATGATGTTGAAATAGAACTTACATATATTGAGTTTGAAATTTTGTGCCTGTTAGCCAGTAATCCCGGCAGGGTATTCAGCAAAGAGCAGATATATGATATTGTTTGGAAAGAAGCATACGCAGGTGATTATAATATTGTTATGAGCCATATCCACAACATAAGGGAAAAGATAGAGGACAATCCAAACGAACCGACTTATATACAAACGGTTTGGGGTGTGGGTTATCGGTTTAACAAAAATTTAAGTAGCGGTCAGTAAGGAAAGTATTACGGATTTCTGCTTATTTTTTGTCTTATGTGTCTAAAGGGTATTCATAGGATACATGAAAATGCTGTCAGTGCAATCATTTCATAGTCCAGCACAAAACAAGTTTTGTTTCATATGCTATATTTACACATTCAGTTTTCCCTTATTCTATGGTAAAATAAGGAAAAACTGAATGGAGATGATAAAGATGTTAGTGAATCAAAGTATAGATAACTATGATAGAAAAACTGGGACATATATTGTGGCATATTTAGACATTTTGGGAATTACCAATAGAATTAAGGGGAAAGATGAAAAAGGATTAGCACTGAATAAATTATATAATCTTTATACACATACTATAAAAACGACAAAGATGATACAAATACAGGAAAACAAGGATATTCAATTTAAAATTTTTTCTGATAATATTATTATTGCAAAAAGAGTATCAGAAGATAAAGAGCAACGTATGAAAGATATAAGAAGTTTATTAATGTGTGCGGGACATCTTCAGGAACTTGCCGCAAGTGACAGTGTAGGTTGGATGCTGCGAGGTGGAATTACCATAGGACAACTGTTTATTGATGATGTTATGGTATGGGGAGAGGCATTAGTAAAAGCATATTATCTTGAGGATAAGGTAGCAGCTTATCCTCGTGTCATTATAGATAATATTGTTGTGCAGGAGATTATAGGAAATGAATTATTAAAAGAATATTTGAGATTGGACTTTGATAATTTATATTTTTTAAATTATCTAAATGACTGTTCTTTTTGCGGACAGATGTTGATGGAAGGGTTTGAAATCATGAAAGCAGAAGTTAATAATAGATTTGATGAGAAAATTTATCAGAAATTTTGCTGGCACATGAATTTTATTAATTCTGAGTTAGATAAAAAGAATCAAAAGAAAGATAAAAAATATAGGTTGTCTATGTGATAATTACTTTTTTATGATTTAGAATACACTTCCGAAATATATCATTGTTATTGAAAAAATGTGATCGCAATTTGTTGAGGAGGAAACAATAAAATGAATAAAGTTCATTTGTTGAACATTGTCTTTTTGATTGTTGAAGTTATCGCGTTTATTCCTCTAACGATAGAGGTGTTTGGAGATATGAAACCTGATGTTCTTACAATTTCCGCAATTGTTTTTGGGGTGGGAATGGTTGGAAACTGTATATGCGTAGTTGTCAGATTTATTTTTGAATCGAAAAAGAAATAGACAAATTTTATGTTTGTTAGCTAGTAAGCCCGGCAGGGTATTCAGCAAAGAGCAGATATATGATATTGTTTGGAAAGAAGCATATGTGGGTGATTACAATATTGTTATGAGCCATGTCCACAACATAAGGGAAATGATAGAAGGAAATCGAAGTGAGCCGATTTATATACAAACGGTTTGGGGTGTTGGCTATCGGTTCAACAAAAATCTAAGCAGCGGTTTGTAATAGAAATATTACAGATCGTTGCTTTTTCATATAAATGATAAGAAGAAAGAAACAAGGCGACTGGCAAATTTGGGCGAGTTACCTTGTTTTCATTTTAAAAATTTAGAAATAATCGAGAAATAATCAAGTTGAAATCAAATTATTTCAAGTATCCTATTCTTTGGGATATTTATAAGTCCGAAGATAGGCTTCCACAATGGCGAGAATAGTTGTTATCTGTTCTTCTGTGCATTGTGATAGATAAACCAAAAGCCTTCGGTAGTCAAGGTTGTCTGCTGGAGCAGTTGGATAAAAGAAAGGATCAGCGGAAATATGTAAAGCTCGTATGAGCTGTCCAAGTTTTTCAAGGCTTGGTACATTTCCATGATTTTCAATTTCTTTGATATAGCGTGATGAAACGCCGGATTTTTCAGCCAATTCTTCATAGGTCAGCTTCTGGTCGGTTCTAGCCTGCTTCAGACGGAATCCCATTTCCTTGTCAATTTTCTTAGTCCTTGCCATATATGCACCTCCATGTATAGTGTATATTGCACATTTTACTTTGAAAATGCACTAATATTTTACTTTATCAAAGGGGCATAATGCACATAACGGAATAGAAAGACTTTGGATATTGCATATAAAAAAACGCAGTATTCAAAGGTTTTTTTTCACGTTGATTTTATCCTTTGGGTACGTTTAGGGGAATTTATGTGTTCTGAACGGTCTAAAGGATATTTTTATGACATTTCGAATCTATTCTGCTTTTGGCGTGGAAAGGTTCTTTTATAGTTTGTTTTGCTGGCAATGCAGCAAGCTATAACCTGAAAAGTGAACTATGCACACTTGCAGTGTGTGGAGAAATTAGAATATCAGATATGAATAGCGTCCAGCGGGCATCAGCCTGTCAGGGCGTTTTTTATATATTTGAAAACTTTTTCAAAAAGTTGGAGAGTTATCGACGCTTTACCTACTCCCAATTGGGATATGGAGTGAAAGGGAGAACTATTTCACTCTGTTCCATTTGGATACGGAAGGAGGTGAACTCTTATGGGGCAATCTTCTTCCGATAAAACGCAGACGGTCAGGCATCAGTTTGACAGTTTCTGCAAAATGGTATTGCATGGTGAAAAAGTCAACTATGAGAAAGAAATGGAGTACCGGGGCAGGCATGAAATTTCTTTATCACAAGTGCCAGAGGAGGAGTTGAATCGGTTGAATACTGTGGACGAGTACATAGCAGAATCAGAAATGTTTCGTGTCCTTGATTATGACATTGAGGTAAAGGACGAGCTTATCAGCGAAGCGTTGAAGTATCTGCCGGAGAAAAAGCGGAATGTAATTCTTTTGTCTTTTTTCATGGATATGTCTGATACGGAAATCGCAAAACACATGAATCTGGTCAGGAGTACCATTCATCATCATCGTGTCAGCTCACTACAGGCATTAAAAAAGATTATGGAAGGAATCAGAAATGGAGAAATCAAGTAAGTGTTCAAAATTGCTGCCCTACCATATTATAGCGGCAGCGGCTTCCGGCGATGTGGAAGCAATCAACAGGGTTCTGAAGCATTATGAGGGTTACATTGCAGCATTGGCTACAAGAAAACTCTATGACGAATGCGGCATACCGCATTACTGTGTTGATGAAACCTTGCGTCGCAGATTGGAAACGAAGCTGATTACAAAGATATTGGCTTTTGAAGTCGCATAACAAAAAGTCGGCGGTGTCCCTTTCCGCTGCCTGACCGGGGTATGCGCACATGAACCTTGACAACTGAATACTGTATTGCATACAGGACGTGAGGATGTGCAGAGCCACTAAGCAGATGCGCCATGACGTACCTGCCCTGTCTGAAACAGGGTAAAACGTGAGGAAATGTTGGAACAGTACATTGAAGCAAAGGTAAGGAGCGAGAGGGATCAGGCAAAATATGTAGCAGTTACATGGGGCGATGAAGCATATCTGTGATAATGATACTTCCGGGTTGCGGGGAAACCGCAGCCCGGTCAATTAGATGACGGTGCAAGACCGATGTGGGCAGTGTAATGAGCTGCCACCTGTATTGCAGTTTTTATCTGCTAATAAATGGGGAGAAGCATATTCTGTCTGTTTATTAGCAGATAAAGCTGTGCAATGAATTAGGAGGATATTTTTGATGCAGAGAATACCGAAGGCGATTAACAAAAAGAGGTTAGTCAGATATAAAGAAGGCGCAGAAATGTACAGCATGGGAATGAATAAATTTCAGTCTTTGGCGAAAGATGCAGGCGCAATATTGAAAATTGATAGAATGGTATTGGTTGATTTAGATACGTTTGACCAGTATTTAGAATCATTTCGTGTGAAATAGTCAAGATGCGTATATGCAAAGCAGAAAGATTTTTCGTATAACCGAAAATAAGTGTTGACTTTTAGTTAAACTGAAAGTATAATGATTATGAAATGGATGGAGGTGTATATTGTGGCGAGGACAGGCAGACCAAAGTCTGACAATCCGAAAAAAAGCCTTATCGGGTTGAAGCTGACAGAGGAAGAAGCCGCAAAACTCAGGGAATATGCGTCCAAACATGACATGACCATAACGCAGGTGCTACAAAAGGGGATTGATTTGCAGTATGCAATGGAAGAACCGATAAGTAGTTAGTACGAAATCTCTTTCCTTGAGAAAGGAGCAGAGATGGCAAAATCAAGAAAGGATAATAAAGGGAGAGTTTTAAGAAAAGGCGAAACTCAGCGCAGTTGCGATGGCAAATATGTATATACTTATACCGATCCGGAAGGGAAACGCCGGAGTATCTATTCTAAGGATATTATGGAACTGCGTAAAAGGGAGGAAAAGCTGATAAAAGACCAGTTGGACGGATTGGATACATATGTGGCTGGCAGCGCAACAGTCAACTTTGTTTTTGACAGGTATATCTCTACAAAGTCGGAACTCAGGGGAACAACCATGCGGAATTACATATATATGTATAACCGTTTTGTCAGGAATGGTTTTGGAAAGAAGAAAATCGCAGCAATAAGATTTTCGGATGTGTTGCAGTTCTACCAGCATTTACTGAAAGATAAGGAAATGCAGATTAACACATTAGAAACTATCCATACGGTGCTTCACCCAACATTCCAGTTGGCGGTGCGTGATGACATTATCAGGAACAATCCAAGTGACGGTGTGATGGCACAGATAAAAAAGCAGCCGGGTAGAAATCATGGCGTAAGACACGCTTTGACTTTGGAACAGCAGCGAGCCTTTATAAATTATGTGGAAAATAACCCTCAATATTACCGTTGGGTATCCCTTTTCAAATTTTTATTGGGAACGGGGTGCAGGATTGGGGAGGCAATAGGGATTAGGTGGGAAGATGTAGATTTTGAAAACAGGATGATTAGCATTAACCACAGCCTGATTTATTATTCGAGAGAATATAAGGAACACCCTATGAGTACATTTTCTATTTCTCTCCCAAAGACGGAAGCGGGTATACGCAATATTCCGATGATGGATGCTGTTTATAACGCACTCCAAGCAGAGTTGGAAGAACAGCGGGAAAGTGGATTTAATGAAACCGAGATTGAGGGAATGAAAGGATTTATCTTCATGAACCGTTTTGGATATATTCATAATCCGCAGAGTATAAACCGGGCAATTAAGCGTATATACGAATCGTACAATGCAGAAGAAGTGGTAAAAGCTCTCAAGCAGCATCGGGAGCCAGTGCTAATACCGCATTTTTCATGTCATCATTTGAGGCATACCTTTTGTTCAAGGCTTTGTGAAAACGAAACAAATATAAAGGTAATTCAGTCGATCATGGGACACGCTGATTTTGAAACCACGATGGACATTTATGCAGAAGTCAATGATACAAAGAAACAGGAAGCAATTCAAAACTTAGCACACAAATTAGATGTATTTTAGGAAAGAGTCCGGCTAGGACTGACAGAGAGTACGACAAAATGTGTGCCATACGACAAAGGTACGACAAATTCAAGGGCTTTAATCAATGTAAAGGTGTTATTTGGCTAGGGTAGAAATAGCCAAAAGGCGCATAATAAAGGGAAATAAGTCATATTAAATTAAACTGACGTAAAATCCCGACGATGAAAAGCTTGGATAAATAAAGCCAGTGTTTATGCGGGTTTGCGGTGCTATTGGCCGAAAGAAAGTGTATTTTTGTACCAATTTTGTACCAAATATCCGTAGACTTTTATATAATTATAAAGATTTTCACATTTGATGGGCATATGTTGTTTGATGCAAAAGAGGTATTAGTTTGACAAAATATTGTCCTACGAAATTAGTTATGTTATACAAAGGAACTGTTACACTAAGAAATTAGTGTTCAGTTCCTTTTGTGAAAAAGTGTACTGATTTTACTGGTGCGTTGGCAGGAATTGCATGGCAATTCTTGTTATTATGTAATGACGGATTTCCTATTCAAAAAAAATAGCGAAATAATTTATGACTGTTTAAATATATGGAGGGTATCATGGAACAGTTTTATTTAAAAAATATAGAATTATTGAATTTTAGAAAATTTGATTATTCCATATATGAGCTTAATCCACAGATGAATGTCTTTATTGGGAAAAATGCATCTGGAAAAACAGCGGTATTGGAAGCAGCCACAGTTATTTTAGGCGCATATTTGACGGCATTTAAAGAATATGTACCAGGCAAATGTGCGCAAAGTATTTCAAAAAACGATGTTTTGAGGAAATCATTGAAACCAGTAAGAAATATAGCAGTAGCATCATCAATAAAACAGTTTCCATGTACTGTCAGCAGCCAGATTATGTGGGATGGAAATCTGATTAAATGTACAAGGAGTCTGGAAAAAGAAGGCGGAAGGACAAAATTTGTTGGAAAAAATCCTATGCAGGAAGCTGTTACAGAATGGGAAAAAGCGATAAAGACAGCAGATGGTTCAGATGAGGGGCAGATATATCCCCTAGTACTGTATTTGAGTTCTGCAAGATTGTGGAACGAAAACAGGGCAAGTGAAATAGAAAAGATTCCTGTAAGGACTGATGCATATCAGAGGTGCTTGGATCAAAAAAGGGGCAATCAGTCCTCTTTTGAGTATATCAAATTGTTAGGGAACCTGGCATCCGAAGAAAATGATGGGATGCCATTGCCTGCCTATGAAGTAATAATGAATGCAGTTAGATATAGTTTACAGGAAGAATTATCTCCTGGACAACAGGTCTTATATTCATCAAGGTTTGGAGAGATTGCTATAAAAAATCCGGATGGCACAGTCATAGATTTCTCGGCGTTAAGTGATGGATACTGGAACGTCATTAAAATTGTAACAGATATAGCGACTAAAATGTGCATATTGAATCCTTATCTTGAAAAGGACACATTAAAAAAGACTCCCGGCGTGGTAGTCATAGATGAGCTGGATTTGAGCCTGCATCCGACATGGCAGAGGCGGATTGTCCGTATCTTGAAGGAAATATTTCCAAAGGTTCAATTTATATGTGCAACCCATTCACCATTTATTATCCAGTCCTTAGAGCCGGGTGAGCTGATAGCTTTAGATACCATTTTAGATGAAGAGTATTCAGGGCAGAGTATTGAAGATATTGCAGAGGATATTATGAATGTTCCTGTAGCACAATACAGTGAAAAAAAGCTGAAAATGTATAGAGCGGCAGAAGAATATTTCAGGGCATTGAAAGAAAGTGCGTCTTTGGAAGAACTGCAGGAATTAAAAGAGCAGTTAGACATCCTTTCAGCCGAATATAGTGATAATCCGGCATATAACGCATGGATGAAGCAGAAATACCTGGAGAAGAAAGTAGAGATTGACGGAGAATGAGACCAGTTACTAAAGGAGAAGCTCCTGATAAAAAATTTAAAAAGTATCAGGAAACAGAGTCATATTTAGAAGAACGTCTGGGGGCTTACTGTTCTTTTTGTGAAATGCCTATCAATCATGTGCCGGAAGTAGAGCATAAAGAGGCAAAAGCAAAAGGTGGGGATGAAATGGCATGGGAAAATTTACTGCTTTCCTGTAAATATTGCAATACCCGTAAAGGCACGATTGTGGCAAAAGGAGATAAAGAGGAGTATTTTTGGCCAGATGAAGATGATACATTCCATGCTTTTTTGTATGATGGGATACTCCCGGAACTGAATGAAGAATATTTGCAAAATTTGGGAGAAGAAACTTGGCAAAAGGCCAAAAATTTATTCTGTCTTGTACAACTAGATAATGTGCCAAAAAGCCCTGCAGTAAAGGATCGGCGTTATACTGTCAGAAATGAAGCCCGTAATTATGCTTTAGATAGTAAACAGGGATGGGACAAAGTAAAGAAAACATCAGAAAAGGAAATATATTTGAGGCAAATAGAAATGCTGGCAAAAGCGAGCGGTTTTTTCTCTGTTTGGATGAATGTATTTAAAGATGATATAGAAGTAAAACGGATATTAGTAAATGCTTTTAAAGGGACACGGGAAGAATATTGTTTAAGTAAGTAAAGTTTGTTTATGTGGCAGGGTGGAATAAGTTCTATTCTGCTTTTTTGTTTTTTGGGGTATCAAGTAAAACATGTGTAAAGCTTTAAGGAGGTTCTCATTGTCTATTCTTTGCTTGGATTTTGGAAAAATAGAATTTTGTCACCAAATTTTAGACTAGAAGGGGGAGATAATGTATTTTTGTAGGTATGTATCAACTTACACACTTTATTTTACGCTCTCTGTGATATTATTTTCATAACCTTTGATATAAACGTATTTTCAGATATTTTTTAATTCTCTTTTAATTGGCTTTGAGCCAATATAAATTCATCTACAGCCATTTTTGGAATTTTCCAAACTTTCCCAATACGAAAAGCCTTAATCTTATTTTCGTTTAGTAGTCTATATGCAGTATTGCGTCCTATGGAAAGCGTATTGCACAATTCTTCTATTGTTATCAATTCTTTTGTTTCATTATTCATGAGTTTCTTTTTCCTTCCTACTTTTTTATTTATTCCTATGTTTGATATAAAAGTAAAAATTGTTGCTAACACAAAGATAAAATAAAGAAAATAGATGTAACTTGAGCTTGGATAAATCTAAGCAATGAAGTATAACGAAAAGGGAAAATTGAAAATGTAACACAAAATGATTACTTGTTATTATAGGTATCATATGTATTTGTTATACGTGCCGATGAAAGTATATACTTTCATCGGCACGTATAAGCATAGCCTTAATTCTCATACGTAAGTACAGAAACATAGAAAGAGAAGTGGCATGTAGTTGGTTAATTAGTTAGATACCTGAAATGAGTAATGTTAATTCGTTCTGCTATAGGAGATATGTAAATTCTATATCTCAGATATTGGTATATAGTTTATATAGTATTTTGTGACACCATGATGTTAAGAATAATGAAAGGAGAATTTTACAATGGGAAACAAGACAACAGGAATCTACAAAAAGGAAACGACAATAACGGTACGTTGTCCTATCAAATTAAAAGGACAGTTGAAAGAGAAAGCAGATAAAAATGGAAAGACATTGAGCCGTTATCTTCTGGACACAGGAATTGCCGGACTGGAAAGTAAGCAGAGTAAAAGGCAGAAAAAGGTAAAAGCTTTAGTGAAGTTAACACAGCCTGTCAATGATTTTTATGTTTATTTGGAGTCTGGAGAATTAGACAGAGAAGCACTGAACGAAAAGTTTGATAATGTAATGAAAGGAATGGAAGGATTATGGGGAAACTGATTAATATAGGCGGCAGATATGCTAATGCAGAAGCCGTAGACAAGGTGATTCGCTATGTGACAAGAACCCGCACTAATGAAACTCGTGCGGAGAATCTGCAAGGATATGGAGGTCTCGGTATTTTTAGATATGATACGGTAGAAATGATGATCGACCGCTTTAAGGCCGTCCAGGATGCCTATGGGATTAGACACCGGAAAGGGAGAAGAATGTTCCATGAGGTCTTTTCTATAACAGATATGGAATTTAAAGGAATTAATTGTGATATGAAATTATTAAATCAGATAGCTTTGGAATCGTGTGCAGAGTATTACAAACAGGGATTTCAGGTAGTCTATGCCATTCATTGGGAGGAAGAGAAAAAGCTGCATATCCATTTTGCTGTAAATTCAGTGAGTTTTATGACAGGGAAGAAGTTTATTACGTCAAGAGAGGGAAACAGAGAGAGGGAACGCCTGTTTAATGAGAAACTATATTGCTATTGTCGTATGTTGCATCCGGAAAATGAGTGGTTTTGCTCCCCTCCAATCAGACGTAAATATTATAGGTATGGCCATTCTACTGCTTCTATCCGTATAAGACCAGGTTCAAGTTTATTTCAGATGCCGCAAAAGAATATCAGGAAAGCAGTTTATTTTTTCAGAGTAGGTAATAATTATTGATTATTGTGGCATTCATATGCTATACTAAGTCTAAGAGAAAGGTGAAAATAATGAATGAAATTAATATCCAATGGCATATGGGATTTGTTGCTGCTATGTATCTTGAACTGAGGG
>CANSYK010000108.1 GCA_947651225.1 uncultured bacterium
AGGCACTGGACTCTGACTCCAGCATTTCAAGGTTCGAATCCTTGTAGCCCAGTTTTAATCGCAGAGTAGTTTTATTCTGCGATTTTATATTGATTATAAAAAGATGAGGGATAAAAACTTGAAGACGATTTGGTTAGTAATACCTTGCTATAATGAGAAAGAAGTGCTCCCGGAAACTTCGAAGCAGCTTCAGGGCATTATGGAGGATTTGATAAAGAGAGAAAAGATTAGTAAAGCGAGCAGGATTGTTTTTGTCAACGACGGCTCAAAGGACACGACATGGGAAATGATTACAGAGCTGCACAGGGAAAATCCTCTTTTTACAGGGATTAACCTGGCACATAACAGAGGTCACCAGAATGCGCTGTTTGCAGGGCTAATGACGGCAAAGGAATATGCAGATGCGGCGATTTCTCTGGACGCTGACTTACAGGACGATGTTGCGGCAATTGAGCAGTTTATTGACAAGTTTTTAGCAGGGAAGGACATTGTCTATGGTGTCCGTTCAACAAGAGAAACCGATACCCGCTTTAAGAGGGGAACGGCGCATGCTTTTTATAAGGTGATGAATGCGATGGGAGCAGATACCTTAGAAGATCATGCAGATTACCGTTTAATGAGCAAAAGGGCATTAGAGGCGTTGTCAGAGTATGGTGAGGTGAACTTATTCCTGCGCGGAATTGTTCCAACAATAGGGTATGAGACAGATGTTGTCTATTATCAGCGTCACGAGCGTTTTGCCGGAGAATCCAAATATCCGTTGAAGAAAATGCTTTCTTTTGCAGTAGAGGGAATTACTTCTTTTAGTATTAAACCGATTCGTATGATTACTGGCCTTGGTGTGCTTTTATTCAGCGTTAGTGTTATCATGCTGATTTATTTTCTGGTACTCTGGCTGCTTGGCCATACCGTAGCTGGGTGGACGACGATTGTTATTTCTGTTTGGGGAATTGGTGGCCTGCAGCTTTTAGCGCTTGGTGTCATTGGAGAATATATTGGAAAGGCCTATCTGGAAGTAAAGCATCGTCCACGCTATCAGATTGAGAGTGTGCTTTATCAAAAAGAAAAAGAAGAGGAATAAATCCTCTTCTCCTTCCAATCTTTTAATCGTCATGCTCTTCTGTCTGTACAGAGAGAAGCTGACGTTTTCTTGCCATTTCATCGCTGTCTAAGTATTCATCATAGGTTGTAATCTTATCAATCAATCCGCCTGGTGTAAGTTCCATAATACGATTTGCAATTGTCTGGATAAACTGATGGTCCTGTGAAGTAAAGAGTACCACACCTGGGAATTTAATCAGTCCGTTATTTAATGCAGTGATAGACTCCATATCCAGATGTGGAGTTGGTTCATCCATTATCAGTATATTAGATGCCAGAATCATCATTTTGGAAAGCATAACACGTACACGTTCCCCGCCGGAAAGGACGTTGACTTTTTTGATTCCATCTTCTCCAGGGAAGAGCATTCTTCCTAAAAAACCACGTACATAGGTAGGATCTTTTTCTGGTGAAAATGGCATCAGCCAGTCTACAATGGTTTCGTTTCCAGAAAAAAGTTCGGTATTATCTTTTGGGAAATAAGAAAAGCTTGTTGTTACGCCCCATTTATAACTTCCCTCATCTGGCTCCATTTCACCAGCGAGAATCTGGAAGAGGGCGGTAGAAGCAATGGTATTGCTTCCGACAAAAGCGACTTTATCTTCACGGTTAATAATGAAAGAAATATCATCTAATACTTTTACGCCATCAATTGTTTTAGAAAGATGTTCTACCGTCAGGACTTCATTGCCGATTTCCCGTTCTGGGCGAAAATCAATATAAGGATATTTCCGGCTGGACGGCTTGATATCATCAAGTTCAATTTTTTCTAAAGCACGTTTTCTGGAGGTTGCCTGTTTTGATTTGGAAGCATTTGCACTGAATCGCTGGATAAATTCCTGCAGTTCTTTGATTTTTTCCTCTTTCTTTTTATTTGCTTCTTTCATCTGCTTGATCATTAACTGGCTGGATTCATACCAGAAATCATAATTTCCGGCATAGAGCTGGATTTTAGCGTAGTCAATATCAGCCGTATGGGTACAGACTTTATTTAAGAAATAGCGGTCATGTGATACTACGATGACGGTATTGTCAAAATTGATTAAGAATTCTTCGAGCCAGCGGATCGCATCTAAATCCAAATGGTTGGTCGGCTCGTCAAGAAGCAGGATATCAGGATTTCCAAAGAGTGCCTGCGCCAGTAAAACTTTTACTTTATCGCTGGCAGGAAGCTCGCTCATTTTTTTATCATGGAGTTCTGTTGGGATTCCAAGGCCATTTAACAAAGTGGCGGCATCTGCTTCGGCTTCCCAGCCGTTCAGTGTTGCAAATTCTGCTTCCAGTTCACTTGCTTTCATACCATCTTCTTCGGTAAAGTCTTCTTTTGCATAGATGGCTTCTTTTTCTTTCATAATATTGTAAAGCCGTTCATTTCCCATAATAACGGTGTCTAAAACAAGATATTCATCATACTGGAAATGATCCTGTTTTAAAAAGGAGAGTCTCTGGCCAGGAGTAATGATGATTTCACCTTTCGATGGTTCAATTTCACCTGTTAATATTTTTAAGAAGGTAGACTTTCCGGCACCGTTTGCACCAATCAGGCCATAACAGTTGCCTTCTGTAAATTTAATATTTACATCCTCGAAAAGCGCCTTTTTTCCAAGACGCAGCGTAACATTGCTTGCTTGAATCATTTTACATTCCTCTTTCTTTATGTTCCATTATTTGTGTCTGCCTTTCGGTAAATTCTAGAGCGTGTTTGAAAATTCATTCTCACAATCTGCACTCCCTGCTTTGCGCTATATTTGGCTCAAGTTTAGTCAATGTAGCCCACTACACTTCCTAAATTTGAGCCAAATCTCCCACAAAGTGAGAAGCACATCTTGCAAAAAGCAATTTTCAAACACGTTCTAGGCAGTAAATCGTGACACTGTATTCTCTATTTTACAGAAATATTCAGAATTTGCAAGAAATATTTTGACGCTGTCTATGTTTGTGTGGTAGAATGGTATTGTTACGTGTAGTCATGCAATAGAAATAATGGATGGATTCGATAAGAAAGATTGTGGCAGCATTTGGAGGGACTATGAGAGAACGGCTTTTATTTGTCGGAATGACATTTTTTTTACTAGTGATTGTAGTTGTGTGGTTTACACGCTTCTTTGACGAGATGGGGGCAGAAACCTCAGAAAACCGCTTTGTCAGATGGTGCCGGTGCAAAAGGACATATCACGGAGAAAATCTGACATTTGATATAGCAGTAAAGGTTTTTCTGGCAGCACTGCTCATCAGGTTCATTTTTTATCTGGCAGGTCTTTTGATTTGTACACAGTTTGTGGAATACTATAAAGAACTGGAAAAATTTACTTTTCAGGATTTCCTTGGAAGCTGGAAACGCTGGGACAGTACTCATTATATCAATCTGGCACAGAAAGGTTATGAGGGATATATTGAAGACGGGCAGCATCTGTTTTTGGTATTTTTTCCTCTTTATCCATGGACCATCCGTATTGTTCAGGCATTTATTTCAAATTGGGAAGCAGCAGGGCTCTTTGTTTCCATACTTGCATTCAGTGCAGGGAGCGTATTCTTTTATGGCACAATTTTAGAGGAGTATGGGAAAGAGATTGCCAAAAGGTCACTTGCTCTTTTAAGTTTTTATCCATTTTCCTTCTTTTTTGGCGGCATTATGTCAGAAAGCCTGTTTTTCTGTTTACTATCTGCAGGGTTTTTCTGTATCAGAAGACATAAATGGCTGGCGGCAGGCATTATTGGAGCATTTTGTTCTATGTGCCGGATTCAGGGAATATTGTTAATGGGTGTAGGGTTTGTGGAGCTTTTTGTTACATATCGCCCGGTGGAGTGCCTGCGCCGGAAAAAGTTTGTGGAGTTTATACAGGTATTATTCAAAAAGGGAAGTTTTTTACTGCTTGCCCTGTTGGGGTGCATGGTCTATCTGGGAATTAATAAGAGCGTAGAAGGGGACTGGTTCCGATTTCAGTTCTATCAGAGAGAACATTGGTATCATGCGACGACATTTGTTTCGAAAAGTATTGATGAAATCCTGTATTACATTGCAAATGCAGAATTTTTAATGAAAAAATATGTCTGGATTCCAGAACTTCTGATTTTTATTATAACAATGCTTTTGCTTTTGTATTCGCTGCGCAGGCATCCTCTGCGTTATAGTGCATTTTTATTCGTTTATACGATTGTAAATTATTCGGTTACATTTTTAATTAGTGGCGGGCGTTATATGGCATGTGCCCTGACAGCATTTCTCTTTTTGGCAGAAGGGACAACAGGGCGGAAAATTTTGTACTATATTATTTTGATTCTATTTCTTTGCCTGACAGGAGTTTATCTTCATGGCTTTATGTCAGGGCAACAGGTTTTATAGAACAGGATATGGAGGAAATAATGGCTAAGGGGAAAAAATTATTTGAATATCGTGCCGGCAATGCGCTGCCCTTTGGTGTGATGAAGGTTACGGGAGGGGTGCAGTTTGCCGTACATCTTCCTAAACATAATAATATGTTTTTGAATTTATATAAAAAGGGGAAGAAAAATCCAGATTGTCAGATTGCCCTTACAGAAAAATTTCGGATGGGAGGGGGATATTTTGTCGTTGTCTGCAAGGCGGAAGAGGCAGAAGATTCCAGAAGCATTGAAGAAATTCTTTCACAGGACTATGAATATCTGTATGAAGTTGATGGAAAGGAATTTGTAGATCCCTATGCAGGCTATGTGACCGGAAGGGAACAGTGGGGGAAAAGGGTTCCACAGACACATCCGGTTCGTGGAGGGATTTCCATAGAGGAGTTTGACTGGAAAGGCGATGTGCCGCTTCGGATTCCTTATTCGGATCTGATTTTGTATCAGCTTCATGTAAGGGGATATACAAAGCATGTTTCTTCTAAAGTAAAACATAAGGGAACCTTTCGGGGGCTGATGGAAAAAATACCCTATATGAAGGATCTTGGAATTAACGGAGTAGTTTTGCTTCCCTCTTATGAATTCTGTGAAGTAGAAGCGGATGACTCAGTAATCCGTATGGACACTAATGCAGGAACAGCGAGAACGGATCGGCAGATTACGGATCATAAGGTGAACTACTGGGGATATGGTGCAAAAGAAACTTTTTACTTTGCCCCAAAAGCCGCATATTGCAGCCATCAGAAAAGTCCTTCTGCTGAGTTTAAAGAAATGGTACAGGCGTTTCATTATAACGGCATTGAAGTGATTTTGGATATTTATTTTGCGCCGGGAACGAATATTTTTTTAATGACGGATTGCTTGAGAAGCTGGGCGCTGAAATATCATGTGGATGGTTTTCGGGTTAATCAGAATGTTATGCCTTTGTTAAATGTTGCCTCTGATCCGATTTTATCTGATGTGAAGATGCTTGCATCCTACTGGGATATGAACATGCTTCACAATGCAGGTGTTTCCGGGCAGAAAAATGGCATGGGAGAATATAATGAAGGGTTTATGAATGATGCACGCCGCTTTTTAAAGGGCGACGAGGGAATGGTTGAAAAGGTGGTTCGATATTTCAGCCGGAATTATGATGAATATTCCGTTGTAAATTTTATTACGCATGTCAATGGTTTTACGATGATGGATCTGGTGTCTTATGACGTAAAGCATAATCAGGGCAATGGCGAAATGAACCGGGATGGTACAGAGTATAATTATAGTTGGAATTGTGGTACAGAGGGCAGGACGAAGAAAAAGTCAATTTTAGACAGAAGAATGGTGCAAATACGCAATGCTTTTTTGATGCTTCTGACCAGTCAGGGAACACCGATGATTTTGGCAGGGGATGAACTTGGAAATTCCCAGTCCGGTAATAATAATGCCTATTGCCAGGATAATGCAATAACCTGGATTAACTGGAATATGACAAAGATGGCGGTAGAAATTCATGAATTTGTGAAAAAGATAATTCTTCTGCGGAAAAGTTTTCAGGTATTGCACCAGAATCACCAGATTCGTATGATGGACACACTTTCCTGCGGAATGCCTGATTTATCCATTCATGGAGTGCAGGCATGGCGGCCGGATTATTCGAATTACAGCAGAATGCTTGGAATGCTCTATTATGGGGAATATGTAGAGGAGAGAAAAGGAAGGTCAGTTTATATTATTTATAATATGTACTGGCAGGCGAAATCTTTTGATCTGCCCAACCTCCCTTATGGGCGTGCCTGGCGTGTGATTGTGGATTCTTATGCGAATACATTTGATGACTCTCTTTTAAAAATAAAGAAAAAGCCTGTGTCGAAACGTTCCAAAAAAGGAAAGAGACAGGCAGAGTTACAGAAAAAAACAGTTGTCCCACCACGTTCTGTTGTAATTTTTGTAGAGATTTAAAAGAGGCCTAAAGTTCCTCTAACACACAAAAAATGTGTGAAAAGGAACTTTAGGCCCATGAAGAACGAAAAATATACGTTCTATCCTATGCGGGCTGCAGTTTATGCAGCCATTTCCTTTGTGTAAACAGGAAAAGGAAATAATTTCTACAGGTTGTGGTTTTCTACAATTTCTCGATACAGGTCTAAGTTACATACCTTATCTGGTGTGTAGTGCTGACAGCTTTTGCAGGAAACATTTTCAGAGCTGGACGAAGAAGTGCTGTTTGATGCACTGTTACATCCACAACCGCCGTCGCAAGGACAAAAGCGTGTACATCGTGCTGCTACCTGATGGAAAGTTTTTTCATCTTTTTTCATGTTAACCTCTTTCTGCGCTGCATGATAGAATGTTTGATAAAGGAAATAAGCAGTGTCGTACCAAGGCAGCGCACTGGTACGAAACCTGCGATATATATAAAAGACAAAGCAGTTATTGTTCTGTTATGGACTGAATATGGTTTATTGTTACATTTCACGGCATACACTGTGCCGAGCGCTTGTCTCTTCTTTTCTGTCAAAGAGGCTGGCACTCTGGAAACAGGCAGTGTTTTAGCACAGTTATGTGAAAAGTGACGGTCAATTCTCATAACAGATGCTTTGTCGTATCAGATAGTATGTACAGAAAGGAGGATTTTATGATTTTATTAAATATTTTTGATATTAAAGAAACGATGGCACATCTGCTGATACGGGAAAGTTTCGACGTTTTTTTATTAGAAAAGGTAAGTATTACCACTTTTGCAAAAATGGAAATAAAGGGGCGGCGCAACGGGGAATGGTTTGAACGGGATGATACAGAGGCAGAGTTTCCAGATCATTTGTATTGGAAGGAGGCAAAGCCTTTTTGTTACTCTTATATTAAAGGAAAGAAAACGCCAGCTTTTTTTACGGTTTCTTTAAAATTGACAGAAAATGAGGCGCAGGCAGTGATTCCGGATTCTTCTTTGTTTCAAATGATGAGGGAGCAGCAGACAGATGTTTTGCTTCATTTCCGCTATGAAAAAGATGTGCTTTCTGTTGTCAGCGGCACATCTTCCCAGACTTTTACGATGGATAAGAGTGTAGAGTTTGCATGGGACAGTGAGGTAAAGAGTATGCTAAAAAAGCTTGGGATTGGCTTTGAATAGAAATGGGGGATAGTATGATAAAAACATTAGGAGTGCATATCAAGGAGTTTAAAAAAGATTCTCTTTTAACGCCTTTTTATATGCTGCTGGAAGTTGTTGCAGAAACGCTGATCCCCTTATTGATGGCATCAATTATTGATGAAGGTGTCAAAAATGGGGATATGGGACATATTTACAAAGTCGGGGCAGGCATGGTGGTACTGGCGGCATTTGGGCTTCTGACGGGTGTGCTTGGGGGAAAATATGGAGCAAGGGCTTCTGCAGGTTTTGCAAGAAATATCAGGCAGGCAATGTATGAAAATATTCAGACATTTAGTTTTTCCAATATTGATAAATTTAGTACGTCTGGCCTTGTTACAAGACTGACAACAGATGTTACGAATCTACAGAATGCGTACCAGATGATTTTAAGGATGTGTATGCGAGCACCAGCGAGTTTAATCTGTGCGATGGCTATGGCATTTTATGTCAACGCAAGGGTGGCGCTTATTTATTTGTTTGCTGTAATTATACTCGGTTTCATTTTATTTTTACTGGTCAGAAGGACGATGAAATATTTTAACCAGGTATTTAAAAAATACGACAAGATGAATGAGAGCGTACAGGAAAATGTATCGGCAATCCGTGTTGTCAAGGCATACGCCAGGGAAGAATATGAAAAAGAAAAATTTTCTGCTGCCAGTGAAAATATTTATAAGATGTTTGTCAAGGCAGAAAGCTTGATTGCCCTGAACAATCCGATTATGCAGTTTACAGTATACAGTTGTATTTTGTTGATTAGCTGGATTGGGGCAAATATGATTGTCACATCTTCCATGACAACAGGAGATTTGACACAGCTTCTGGCGTACTGTATGAATATTTTAATGAGCCTGATGATGCTTTCGATGGTATTTGTGATGATTACGCTTAGTATTGCCAGTGCAGAGCGTATTGTAGAAGTGTTAAATGAAAAGGCGGAGATTGTAAATCCCCAAAATCCGGTGATGCATGTAGAAGATGGCTCCGTATCCTTTGAGCATGTGGATTTTCGTTACAAAAAAGAGGCGCCGGATTTTGTATTAAAGGATATTCATTTTTCTGTCCGTTCTGGAGAAACCATCGGGGTGATTGGAGGAACCGGAAGCGCAAAGTCCAGCCTTGTAAACTTAATCAGCCGCCTGTATGATGTGGATGACGGCGCTGTTTTGGTGGGTGGAAAAGATGTCCGTTCCTATGATATGGAAGTGCTGCGTAATGAAGTTTCTGTAGTATTACAGAAAAACGTGCTTTTTAGTGGGACGATTCTGGAAAATCTGCGCTGGGGAGATGTTATGGCGAGCCAGGAAGAGTGTAAGCGTGCCTGCGAACTTGCCTGTGCGGATGAATTTATCCAGAAACTTCCAGATGGTTATGATACTTACATTGAACAGGGAGGTACCAATGTTTCCGGCGGACAACGGCAGAGGCTTTGTATTGCGCGTGCTTTGTTAAAAAAGCCAAAAATCTTAATACTTGACGATTCAACAAGTGCGGTTGATACCGCAACGGATAAAAAAATTCGAAAGGCATTTAAGGAGGAGATTCCAGGAACGACTAAATTTATTATTGCGCAGCGTGTTTCGAGTATTGAGAGCTGTGACCGCATTATTGTAATGGAGAACGGGCGGGTGGATGGCTTCGGGACACATGAAGAGCTTCTTAAAGAAAATGAAATTTACCGTGATGTCTTTGAATCGCAGACGGGCGGCAGCGGTGATTTTGACGATGCGGGAAAGGAGTAGTGGCGATGGCAGAAAAAGTAGTAAAAGGACCAGGACCAAAAGGACCAGTAGAACCAAAACCAAAAATTAAAAATCCTGGAAAACTGTTTATGCGTTTGTTGAAGTATGTGATGCAGAAGTATACGCTGCATTGTGTTATTGTATTGTTCTGTATTATTGTCAGTGTGCTTGCCAGTGTGCAGGGAACGATGTTTATACAGGGCTTAATTGACGACTTTATTGAGCCGTTTTCTAAGGCAAAGACTCCTGATTTCGGGCCTCTGGTTCAAAAAATGTGTCAAGTTGCCTTTTTTTACGCAATCGGGATTTTAGCAGCCTATGCGCAGAGCCGTATTATGGTAACAATAACACAGGGGACACTAAGAAAACTGCGTGATGATATGTTCTGTAAAATGCAGATGCTTCCAATACGATATTTTGATACCCACTCCCATGGTGATATTATGTCAATGTATACCAATGATATTGATACACTGCGCCAGATGATCAGCCAGAGTATTCCGCAGTTTGTTAATAGCATTGTGATGGTAGTCAGTACCCTTGTGTGTATGATGGTTTTAAGTATTCCCCTGACAGCGGTTACCCTTGTAATGGTCGGGGTGTCGATGTATATGACAAAAAAACTTGCAGGCTTAAGTGGTTCCTATTTTGTGGCACAGCAGAAAGACCTTGGGGCGTTAAATGGTTATATTGAAGAAATGATGAGCGGACAGAAGGTCATTAAAGTATTTTGCCATGAAGAGGAAAGTGTAAAGGGATTTTGTGAGAGAAATAATGCATTGTTTGTCAGTGCGGATAATGCCAATAAATTTGCAAATGTTCTGGCTCCGGTGAATGCACAGATAGGAAATATCAGTTATGTGTTATGTGCAATGGCAGGAGGGCTTCTGGCGCTGAATCATGTATTTGGATTTACCGTTGGAGGTTTAGTCAGTTTTTTGACATTTAATAAGTCTTTTAATATGCCAATCAGCCAGATTAGCCAGCAGTTAAATGCTGTTGTTATGGCGCTTGCAGGTGCGGAACGGATTTTTTGCCTTTTGGATGAGGAACCGGAAATGGATCAGGGATATGTGCAGCTTGTCAATGCAAAGGAGGAAAGTGACGGCACTGTCAGGGAATGTTCGGAAAGAACCGGAATATGGGCATGGAAGCATTATCATAGGGAAACGGATACAACAACCTATCAGAGATTGAAAGGAGAGGTTGTATTCGACCATGTGGACTTTGGCTATAACGAAAAGAAAACTGTTTTGCATGATGTTGAAATGTATGCAAAGACTGGTCAGAAAATTGCCTTTGTTGGTGCGACTGGTGCGGGAAAGACAACAATTACCAACTTGATTAACCGTTTTTATGATATTCAGGATGGAAAAATACGATATGACGGCATTAATGTCAATAAAATAAAAAAAGAGGATTTACGCCGCTCTTTAGGCGTAGTGTTACAGGATACCCATCTGTTTACAGGAACCGTAGAAGAGAATATCCGTTATGGAAAGCTGGATGCGACACCGGAAGAAGTGGAGGCTGCGGCAAAACTTGCCAATGCCCACAGTTTTATCTGCCGCCTTCCCAAAGGATATGACACTATGCTGACTGGTGATGGTGCGGGCTTAAGCCAGGGGCAGCGTCAGCTTCTTGCAATTGCCAGGGCAGCCATTGCCGATCCGCCGGTTCTGATTTTGGATGAGGCAACCAGTTCTATTGACACTCGTACAGAAAAGCTGGTACAGCAGGGCATGGACCGTTTAATGGAAGATAGAACTACATTTGTTATCGCCCACAGGCTTTCTACCGTCCGAAACAGTGATTGCATTATGGTTTTGGAAGATGGAAGGATTATTGAGCGGGGAACCCATGATGAATTGATTGAACGGCAGGGAAAATATTATCAGCTTTACACTGGTAAAGTCAGCAATGATTTGGCAGGTTAAAAAATCTGGGGGAACACATAAAGTACTAAATAAATATTTTACTTGAAAAAAAGACAACATGTGTTATAATAAATGTTAAGTTGGATTCGTTCGAGTGTTCAAGGAAAACAAGATTAGAAAGGCAGGTTGATAAGTTATGCTGTTAAATACGTACGAGAAGGTTACGAAACTGTTCCGGGATGGGAATGGTTACCGTAACGCCGCACAGCTCAAGGAGGCGAAAGTGACTACTGTCCAGATTAAAGAACTGGTGGAAAAGGGGATTATTGAAAGGGTGTCACATGGCCATTACTGGTTGATTGATGAGAAAAAGGGAAAACCAGAAAATTACAGGATGATTGAGGCGTGTATGGTAAATCCACGGGCGGTAATCTGTGCAGACAGTGCCTGTTATTATCATGGGTTGATTGACGAGGAGCCAGAGAAGCTTTCGGTTGCTACGTTAAAGACAGACCGCTCTAAGATGCAGCTGAATTTTCCGGTAACACGCCATTATTATTCCGATCTGGCATTTGACCAGGATTTGGAGATTATAGATACTCCTTATGGCTCCCTTCGGATTTACGCATTAGAGCGCAGTGTCTGTGATACGATTCGTTTTCGGGATGACATTGGAAGCAAAGCGGTTGGAAGTATTGTACGTAGTTATATGAAGAAGGAAAACCGTCAGATGGAAAGGCTTTTGGCGTATGCTGACGCAATGCGTGTTGGAAAGATTGTCCGTACAAAATTAGAGGAAGGAAAGGAATAAAAAGTTATGAGTGAAGTATATGACAAATTGATGAAATGTTATGCTTGTGTACAGAAGAAGGTTAAATTTACCCCACAGGTCGCACTGGTGCTGGGGTCTGGTCTTGGCGACTATGCAGATGGGATTGAAGTTACAGCAGAGTTGGACTATAGTGAGATTGAAGGATTTCCGGTTTCCACTGTTCCAGGACATGAAGGAAAATATATTTTTGGCTATGTGGACAAGGTTCCGGTTGTCTGCATGAAAGGAAGAGTACATTATTATGAGGGCTATGATATCAGCGATGTTGTCCTGCCAGTCCGCCTGATGCGTCTGATGGGGGCGAAGGTTTTATTTTTAACGAATGCTTCCGGCGGCGTGAATACCACATTTCAGGCAGGTGATTTTATGCTGATTAATGACCAGATTGCCAATTTTGTTCCTTCTCCTTTGATTGGACCAAATATGGATGAGCTGGGGGTGCGTTTCCCAGATATGAGTGATATCTATGATAAGGAGCTGCAAAAAGTAATTCGCAGGACAGCAACGCTTCTTGATGTTCCTTTGAAAGAAGGGGTATATATTCAGCTTACCGGGCCAAATTATGAGTCACCTGCAGAAGTACGGATGTGCCGTATACTGGGGGCAGACGCCGTCGGTATGAGTACCGCCTGTGAAGCAGTTGCGGCAAACCATATGGGAATGATGATTTGTGGAATTTCCTGCATTTCCAATCTGGCATGTGGAATTACAGATAATCCGCTGACTCATGCGGAGGTTCAGGAAACAGCAAACCGTGTGGCGCCATTGTTTAAGAACCTTGTGACAGAGAGTATTAAAAATATTGCACAGAAGGTGTTAAGGATATAGTCTAACATTCTATAGCATGGTGGTGTGTTGGCAAACGGGAGGAATGATATGAAAATTAGAATTTATAATGCACGTATTCTTACGATGCAGAAAGATCAGCCGCTTTTTTGTGGAGAGCTGCAGGTAGAGGATGGAAAGATTACATATGTAGGGGAGGAAGGAAAGAAAGCAGAAGGTATATGGGACAGAGAAATTGATGCGAAGGGAAACCTTTTGATGCCTGGTTTTAAAAATGCCCATACACATTCTGCCATGACGTTTCTTCGTTCCTACGCAGATGACCTGCCATTGCAGGAATGGCTTTACAATCAGGTTTTTCCTATGGAAGCAAAGCTTACAGAAGAAGATGTTTACTGGGCTGCCATGCTTGCCAATCTGGAGTATCTGACAAGTGGGATAACAGCAAATTTTGATATGTATATGAAAAATGAGTCCAATGCAAAGGCTTCTGTTGATACGGGATTCCGTACCGTGCTCTGTGGCAGTATCAATGATTTTGGCGGTACGGTAGAGGAGATGGAAGAGGAATATCTGCATTTTAATAAGTATCATCCATTGATTTCTTATCAGCTTGGATTTCATGCAGAATATACGACAAAACGCCAGATTTTAGAGGATATGGCATCGCTTGGAAAGAAATATAAAGCGCCAGTCTATACTCACAATTCTGAGACGGAAAATGAGGTGGAGGGATGTAAAGAGCGATATGGTACAACACCGACTGCATTTTTAGATTCTCTTGGCATGTTTGAGTATGGCGGAGGCGGATTTCACTGTGTTCATATGACACAGGAGGATTTGGATATCTGTAAGGAAAAGGGGATCTGGGTTGTTACGAATCCTTCGTCTAATGTAAAACTTGCCAGTGGGATTGCTCCGATCCAAAAAATGCTTTCTATGGGAATCGGCCTTGCAATCGGCACAGACGGTCCAGCAAGCAATAACTGCCTGGATATGTTTCGTGAGATGTTCCTGGTAACGGCTCTGCAGAAAGTTTCCCTGTCAGACGCATCAGCAGTAGATGCGATGGAAGTGCTGCATATGGCAACAGTTGGTGGTGCTAAGGCAATGGGGCTGACAGATTGCGATGTGCTGGCGGAAGGAAAATGTGCTGATTTGATTATGATTGATTTGAAGCAGCCAAATATGCAGCCGTTTAATAATATTACAAAAAATATTGTATATAGTGGAAGTAAGCAGAATGTCAAGATGACGATGATTAATGGAAAAATCCTCTATGAGGATGGTGTGTTCCATGTAGGAACAGCACCAGAGGAAATCTATGAGAAAGTGAATGAAAGTATTACTCGTATGAAAAGCGAAAAGAAAGTGTGAATAGTAACGTGAAGTTTACGCTCTAGCGAGACTGTAGATTTAACTGTGTATTGTCGAAAATTGGTATGTAATTCATTAAA
>CANSYK010000109.1 GCA_947651225.1 uncultured bacterium
TTTACATAGCATAATATTCTTTTATTTCTTCATGGACTTTCCGAGACTACACTATTAAAAATATTAGATGATGATTTGGAGAAGACGCTGAAAATCCAAACAAGGGAAAAAAATCGGGTGATGGGAATTGAGAAATCGGAGCTTTTCTGCCCAGAGGAGTTGGATTCCCTGAAACTGCAGCTGTTGACTATGTTAATCCGGTATGAAAATAAACGGGAAAGGGAGGAGGACTAAATGGCGGAGATGTATCAGTATGACAAGATTATCAAATATTGGGTAAAAGCTACCTGCACAAAACCTTTGCACGTTGGAAGCGGCGAGGGAGATCAGGGACAGGTTCTGATACACCCAGTGGATGGCAAGCCCTTTGTCCAGGCAGCCAGCATTGCGGGCGTGTTCAGGGAATACTATGTTAGGGCAAATGGTTTTAATGAGGCAGAAATGTTATTTGGGGCATCGAACTTGGAAGAAGAGGAAGGCAGAAAGGAGAGCCGGGTGCGCATTTCAGATGGGATTTTTTCTAAGGATGGCGAGAAGATTGTGATGGAGCTTCGCCCCAGGGTAAAAATCAATCCTGAGACGGGAGTTTGTGACAGCAGCACTGTGCAGGGCTCTGATAAAAAATCCGGACAAAAGTTTGAGATGGAGTATGTGGGTGCTGGGGCGCAGATAACATTTTCTTTCTACTTGTTTGATGTCAGTGCTGAGGAAAAACTGCTGGATGTTTTTAGTGCTATTCAACAGCAGCAGATTCAATTTGGCGGGCAGAAGAGCAATGGGTGCGGCTATCTTCAGATAGACCGCCTACTATACAAAAAATTTGATATGACGAATGAACAAGACCGTAGGCTTTGGATGCGGGAAGAAGAGTTAGGAGAAAAAAATTATGATACAGCCAAACTTGAAAGGGAGATAAAGAATCAAAATGCATATGAAATTGTGGTGGATGGCAGGACAGAGGGGGAATTATTGGTTAAAAGCATTGCTGTGGCAGACTGTGGTAAAGATGCACCGGACTGCACGAACATCCAAAATGCGAAAAAGGATTATATTGTTCCGGGAAGTTCTTTTAAAGGGGTAATCAGAAATCAGATGGAGCAGATTGCCAAATACCTGCAGGTGCCTGAGATTATTGAGGATACATTTGGCATGGCGCAAAATAAAGAAGAAAAGGGAAAAATGGGCAATATTCGTTTTTTTGATACGGTGGTAGGTAATCAGAAGGACAATGATCAAAACCGTCTGACACACCGCATCCACATTGATAAATTTACTGGCGGCGTGATGCACAGAGGGCTTTTTACAGAGAAAAATGTATATGGAAATGTGAAATTCCGTATCAGAATACTGAACAAGAATGCCCCGGACAGAACCTGCGGACTCCTGCTTTTTGCCTTGCGGGATTTGGCTGTTGGCATGGTAAACGTGGGCAGCGGATATCATGTGGGCAAAGGTTTTATCCAGGTGGACAGATTGACAGTAAAATCAGGGGACGGAAGGAAAGCAGAGGTCTTATTTGATAAAAATCAGATTAATGACAACCAAGGCATTATCAGGAAATGCATGGATGCAGTTGGGAGGAAATGAGATGGGATACCGGGTAGAAGATATTGATTTACAGGAAGCATATGGGAGGGCAGTGGATTATCAGTATGTGCTGCTGTATATGATTAGTGAAAGAATAATCCTATGTAATGTAGGGAGTTTGCCGGAGATTAACTGGAAGGAGTGCCAGGAGGCAAGATTTTTTTCGGAAGACAGGGAATTGCATATATTTGAGGGAGAAGAGGGTATGCAGGCGATGGAAGTCTTTGATACGGATGGGGAGGATATTGTTGTGAAGGAATATGAACTGGATGACAGATTCCGCACTGCTGGTAAGACCGTGATTGTAAAGGAATATCTTGACTATGATTCTGACGGACAGGCATTTGTGGCGCTTACCAGGTTAAAAGGTATTCGGTAAGGTTTTTGATGGAGAAGGATAAAGAAGGAAAGGAGTGCAGTATGGGAAATTTTTTAGGATATGACTTAAATGATGTCAGCAGGGCGATGATGAGTGATAAAAGCCGGAGCGGCAGGAAATATGATAAAAAACATCAGGGGGGAAGTAACCGCCAGAGTAGTAATTCTGGTGGCAGGGGTAATGGAAATAAGGGGTATCATAGCGACAAAAACCAAGGATATCAGGGGGGACAGAAAGGCAGAGAAGGAGAATCTCTGAATGATACGGAAAAATATGTGGGCGCACCATATAATTTTGTTTCCTTTACAAAGGATATATATAAATATCCCGAAGGAAAACTGACGCACCACAATGATGTGTCGGATGAACTTTTCAGTGGGGAGATTGTGTATATAATTACTGCCAAAAACCCTATTATCGTGGATGACGGTAGCGGGCAGTTCTGTAAAAATCCCCAGAAAAAGCACATAATTCCCGGAAGTACAGTGCGGGGGATGATACGGAGCAATGTCCAAGTGCTGGGACTTTCCAGTTTCTCTGATGATATTGATGATTATGCTTTGATGTACAGAAATGTAGCTTCGGGGGCTGAAAAGAAAAAATATAATAAAATTTTGGGAGTTGACAATAGTAATGAAGAAACGAGAGGTATTGCTAAAAATGTTAAAGCTGGTTATATTTTTTTGAAAGATGGAAACTATTATTTTAATGAAGTAAAAGAAACATTTGATAAAGACTCCAATTACCTTATGCTCAGCAGTAAAAAAATATTGTCAGATAAAGACAGTTTTCCTTTTTTCCTGGAGGATTGGGAACATCATATGATGTATACGGCTGACTGTATCTTTGAGAGAAAAGAAAAAATTGAAGGAAGATATGGGAACAAATATGTAAAGTTCATTTATAAGACAGAAGATACGGAAGAAGTGGCTGGCTGTATTGAAAATGGAGAATTTTCCTTTGAGAAGGGGAATGTTTATAATAATAATATTAATGTGGTTTCCATCGGAAAACCTGGAGTTTATGAAGAGACAGGGAGAGTGAACTATAAAAATAATAAAGTTGTGAGAGAAATTTCCTATGAGCCGCGGCAAAAGAGAATGATTAATAAAAATTATGAACCTTATTATAAACCGGTTTTATATAAGTTGGACAAAAGCCGTAAAAGAGTGGTTGCTGTAACAGAGAGAAAGGATGAACATCAGGAACAAGGATTTCAAGAGGGGTATGTACTTTCTTCTGGATGGATAGATAAGAAAAAAAATGTGTATATTATTCCGGAAATGGAATGTGATATAAAAAGCGCCATTAAAATAAAACCAGAAGCTGTTATGGCTTTTTCAGTAGATTTGCAGAGAAAACAGAATAGCCTAAAACAGTATTTTCATGACCGTAATCATGCAAAGGAGGATGCTTTGGCATTTTTTGGCCTTCCTCAGAAAGAAGGGGAAGAGGGAAAAAAGCCTGCATTTTTTATAGAATATAAGGGTGGCCAGTATTTTGGTTTCACTCCTAGGCTGCGTCTGTTTTATGACAAAAAAGTCAAACAGGGGCTGCCAGAGGAACATGGAGAAAGAGGAGTAGATTACAGCAGAGCGATTTTTGGATACAGCAATGACAGGGAAAGTTATAAATCCAAAGTATCATTTTCGGATGCTGTGGCCATAAATGAAACAGCGGAGCTGCCAGAAGTAGAACTGATTTTGGCGGAGCCGAAACCTACCAGTTATTTGGATTATCTGAAGCAGGAGGATGAAAGAGCTGTTACATATAACAGTCCTAAAATAGAGCTGCGTGGTATGAAACAGTATTGGCTTCGTAAAGAGACGGTAAAGCAGGAGGTGGATAAAAAAAAGGAAGGAGTTGCAAATAAGTTTTGCCCGTTGGATGAAAAGATAAAGTTTAAGGGGAAGATTCGCTTCCATAATATGTCGGGGGATGAGTTGGGGCTCCTGCTTTGGAGCATTCAACTGGATAACGGGAAATCATGGATGAATATAGGGAAAGCAAAGCCATTTGGTTATGGAAATATTTCTGTGGAGCTAAGAGAGGTAAAGCAGTTTATTCAGAGCAAGGCATATGGGCTGGATTGCCTGGATCTGAATCCTTTTGAACCTCTGGATGTGGCAAAATTGATAGGAGAATATAAGGAACATATCAATCAATTTTTGGTTGGCCGTCAGATTGAAGACCTTGAAAGCATTAGGGAGTTTTTTGCAATGAAAAATCCTGATATTATGCCGGATAAAGACAAGATTGAATACATGAGCATTGAAAAAAAAGCTTACCAGAATAGGAAAAAAGCACTTCCATTAGTGAAGGAGCTTGTGAAGGGAGAGTGACGGGATGTATCACTTTCATTTTACTCAGCTTTCCGTTATAGTGCGGTTTTTGACGGATGGGAAGCTTCCTAAATATAAGGGTTCAGCACTGCGGGGCGGCATGGGAAGACAACTGTTGGAGATGTATTGTGTAGGTGAAGAAGAACGTTGCGAAGAGTGCTTTCTGCGGGAAAAATGCATTGTCCAAAATGTGATGTATGCGCCTTTTCGGGTGAAGCCGGATTTTGTAACTGAGGGAGGGAGTGCGGGCTATACTTTGTCCTGCACGGACACACGTACACAGGTAAGTGCGGGGAATGAGATAGAAGTGCGCCTGATTCTTTATGGGGATGTGGTGGCTTATTTTAATCCGATAATCCAAGCACTCTTTGGTCTGGGGCAGAAAGGACTGGGAAAGGACTTGATTCCCTTTGGCATAGTGGCAGTGCGGAATAGGCAGGGAGTGGATATCTTGGGGGCGGGCATCATAAATGTGTCCAAGCTTCTGACGGAGACTGGGGCAGAATATATTGAGGATCGCAAGGAAGAGTTGGGCTGGAATGACAGAAGCCGGATTCGCCTGCGTTTTCTATCTCCCTGTGCTATTAAACGTCAGGGAAAAATAATGACTCAGTTCCAGGAAGAGGCTTTGTTTCAGGCAGTATGGCGGCGGGTATATATGCAGCATCTTTTTGAGGGATATGTCATTGAGCCGATGATGCTTCGCTGGGAGGCGCAGATAAAAGGGCAGCACGCTGAATTGCAGCAGGTAGGGAGATATTCCCAGCGTAACCAGGAGAAGATGAATTTGCTGGGAATTACCGGCTGGATGGAACTGGAAAATGTGAATAATGGGGTGCTGGAATTACTTTTGGCAGGCGAAATTACTTGCGTCGGAAAGAATACAAGATTTGGTTTTGGAGTGTATCTGGTAGAAGCGTTGGAAGACTAAATTAATCATTGCAATAAGACACATTCTTTTGTACCCTCTTTTATTATTCCATATTCCTCTTATGGATTGTGTTTTGTTTTAAGTGTAGTTCAAAGTTATTATCAGAGAAGCAGGACAGTTATGCAGATTTGTGAAAAATATGACATCTCGGAATCAATGTTGTATCGTTGGAAACATATCTTTGAGAAATGCTATGAGAACTGGATAGAGATGTTAAGAGATTTAATAGCAGAAAATGAAAATACCAATGCACAACTGTTTATTGAGAAAATAGGCAATGTATTAGACTTTGCTTCTTTTATTGATTTCAGTGACTCGTTATTGATTAATTATCATTTATTGTTTCACAGAAGTTTTATGGAACATCTCAGTTAAATATATTGTTTTTGTAGAGAGTATATGAGAACTGTTCGGAAATTATTAGTGACAAGGAACTAACAAGCAACTTCTAAAATTTTGAAATGTATGTATTTTGGAAAATGGTGCCATAAAACTTGTACTTTTGGTATGAATCGCACAAAAGGACCTTGAGTTTAATCGATTGAGATATAGTAACAAATTCTTTCTATCTGGTTTTTAACTAAGTGGGACACTGGACATAAGAGACAATGTATGCTAGACTGGTGTTATATTAAAGAAAATTACAAAAAAACCAAAAATTTGGCAAAAAAGTGCATTTTATTACGATTTTGAAAAACCTTGGGGAATTTACCCCCTTTGAAGCCCTATAAATAGGGCGTTTCAGAAGGGTAGGGTAGAAATGGTACTAGCCCGTTTAAGGGCATTGACACTTTTTCACAGGTTTAGTGTAAATATAAATACCTACTGTAGAAATGGTACTAGCCCGTTTAAGGGCATTGACACACTCCTCTGGAACTTCTGTCTCCTCTGATTCAGTGGGTAGAAATGGTACTAGCCCGTTTAAGGGCATTGACACAACAAGACATGATAACAAGACAAGTAATTTTATCTTGTAGAAATGGTACTAGCCCGTTTAAGGGCATTGACACACCAGTTCCCTCAAGTGCTTGCCGCACAGTTTTTCTAGTAGAAATGGTACTAGCCCGTTTAAGGGCATTGACACATTATTCAGATCCTTCTTGGACAATTCTCTTACCTGTAGAGTACTAGCCTGTTTAAGGTATATCTCACAAAAATCCTTTCTGGACAATCCAGAAGGGATTTTTCACTTTTTCTGGCTTTTTTGGTAGTATTTCATTTTAATTTTCCTAAAAAATACATTTAAATATCAATTTCACATAATCTGGTTGTATCAATCTCTTTGTTTAGGAAGTATATTTTTGTTATGAGAGTTGTCTGACATACAGTGTTATATTCAGGTAAGCTTTAGTGCAGGCAATATTCTGATATGTGCAGGCAAAGCCAGGTGTAACATTGCCTGCTAAAAATGTAAGGATTTTAAAACAGAAAAGATTTGGCAGATAAGGAGTGAAAATAGCTATGACAAAGAAATTGAGAGACAAGACAAAGCATTGGATGGGGTTAGAGCGTACTACATTTGAGCAGCGTGCAGTAGCAGAGGAATACTATGAAACAGAACTGATGCAACTAATTGTGAAAGAATTTGTTCAGAATAACAAAGGAAAAATATTTGAGGAGGTGGAGTATCTAATCCTGTCTGTAGGAACTTCTTATGAACCATTAGTGTTAAGTATTTCGCTGTTCTGCCCTAAGAAGATTCTTTTTATGTACACAGAGAAAGTGGAGCAGACAATTGATAAAGTAGTTGATTTCTGTGCACTGCCAAGTTCGGCATATCAGAAGGTCATGGTTAGTGAAGTAAATCCATTAGATATATAACGGCAAATTAAAGAAGTTTATTTGAGATGGAAGACGCCTAAAAGGATTTATATCGATTTTACTGGAGGAACGAAGGCAATGTCTGCGGCTGCAGCGATGGTGGGAGCTGTGATTGATTTACAGTTAATATATGTAGGATCAGATAATTATTTGATTGATTTCAGAAAGCCATCTCCAGGTTCGGAAACACTGTATTATATTAATAATCCATATGCAGTTTTTGGAGATTTTGAGATAGAGAAAGCGATGCAGCTTTTTGGGCAATACGATTATTCCGGCGCTAAAGAAAAGTTAGAGGAATTGAGGGAAAAGGTTCCTGACCCAGTAATCCGGCAACAGTTGAGATTTTCTTATTTGCTTGCAGCGGCATATGAACATTGGGATGCTTTGGAATTCACAGAGGCTTATCAGAATATGGATGCTTTGGTTACGGAACTACGAAGGGATGTGCGTCTGAATTTTCATTTTCTTTTAATGGATTGTATCGGAATTTTAAAAGAGCAGTTGGATATTTTAGATGCATTGAAGGAAATCCAGAAGCTTTTTCGCAGTAAAAATCATATGGCTGTGCTAAGACAGCAGGAATATATTGTGCCATTGATGTTTACTATGCAGACCAATGCTTTAATCAGGGAAGCACAGAAAAAATATGATTCAGCTACACTTCTTTTGTACAGGCTTCTGGAAATGATTGAGCAACGCCGGTTATCTCACTATGATATTGATGTGTCTAAAGCAGATTTTAGCAACATGAGGTATGATGAAGAAAAGATGCCAATGATGAAGGGCATAACAGAAGCAAAGCGTCTGGATATCTATAAGGAAGAGATAGCAGAGATTAAGAAAAAGGTTTTCGGGAAATGTAACAGTACTTATCTTCCAGAGCAGATTTCCCTGTTGGATGGATATATCCATTTGTCAGCGCTTAGGGATGAGATTATGGTATCAGGGAAAGGAGATTATATTGGCAAATTAAAGAGATTACGCTCTGTGGTCTATCTGCGAAATAACAGTATTTTTGCTCATGGATTTTCTCCGGTCAGCAGAGAAGACTATGAAAAATTTAAGGAGTTTGTATTGCTACTCTTTAGACAATTTTGTGAATTAGAGCAGATAGATTATGTGGCGTATAGTGAAAAAATGGAATGGATCAATCCATTAGAGACAGGAAATTATTCGCTGGGGGTACGTGCATGTCAGTAATCTACATAAAAGAACAAGGCAGTTATCTCAGGCTTAAGGGTGAGCAGGTTGCGGTAACGAAGGGAAACAAGACATTGTTGGAATTTCCAATATATAATATTGAAAACATTGCGGTTTTTGGTAATGTGCAGGTTACGACGCAGGTTCTTTCAAAGTTGATGAATCAAGGAATTGATATTATGTATTTTACTTATGCTGGGAAATATATCGGTAATACAGTAGCAGAAAAGTCAAAAAATATATTTTTGCGTTTTGCGCAGTACGAAGCATATATGGATGAAAAAAAGCGGTTGGGAATGGCAAGGGCGATAGTAGAAAATAAGATACATAACCAGATAAATGTGATTAAAAGCTTTCACTGGGAGCGCGAGGAGTATGAGTATTTGAGGGATATACAGCAAATGAAACAATTATTGTCATCACTACAGGATAAGAAAAGCAACAATGAAGTAATGGGAATAGAGGGATTATGCAGCAATATTTATTTTCATTGTTTCCGTCATATGTTAAAGAATGGAATGTCTTTTGAAAAGCGTGTGCGAAGGCCGCCCAGGGATCCTGTGAATGCTCTTCTCAGTCTGACCTACACTTTTTTGGTAAAGGACATGTCTGCTGTTTTAGAAGGATATTCTTTTGAGATGTACCTGGGATTTTTACATGGTATCCGCTATGGCAGGAAGTCTCTGGCGCTGGATATGATCGAGGAGTGGAGGCAGCCTGTTGCAGATCGATTGGTGATAAGGCTGTTTAATAAGGGAATGATGACAGAAGGGGATTTTCAGGAGAATACTGGTGATGGTGTCTTTTTATACGAAGATGGATTTCGGAAGTTTTGTAATGAATATGAGAGATGGATGCGGGAGCCAAAGAATAATGGTAAGAGTTATCGGTTATTAATGAAAAATCAAGCAGGCATGTTGAAAAAGTCATTGGAAGAAGGAGGTATGTATTCACCGTTTCGATATTTGGATACAACAGAAATTAGGTGAACTGTTTAAGAGCAGGCAGATTGATTAGTATGATACCTATTTGATGGATGCTGTGCTGGCACTAATGTAGAGAATTTATAGGAGAATAATCAGCTGTGAGTTTATATGTGATTAGTTATGATATTTCTGAGACAAGGATAAGGAACAAAGTTTCTAAGATATTAGAGGGATTTGGAAGAAGAATTCAGTATAGTGTTTTTGAATGTAATTTGGAGGAAAAAGTATTTAACAGATTATATAAGCAGTTATTGGAACAGACTATTGATTCAGATTCAGACAGTATCAGAATATATCGTTTATGTAAAAAGTGTGCAGAGGAATCTGTGACAATTGGAACAGTCAAGGGACGTAATGTCAGAAAAGAAAGCAATGTAATTGTAGTATAAAGTATTGGAGATGAACGGCATGGGACTTTTTGAACGGATTATTGACAGGGGAAATTTGAGCAGAGCATGGGACAAGATACGAAGTAATCATACTGTGGCTGGAACAGATGGGGTGACGGAAGAGGAATTTCAGTCCAGAAGGAAAGAGATGATTCTTCAATTGCAGATAGAGTTACAGAGTGAACGATACAATACCAGACCCGCAAAGCAGGTAGTATTGGAAAAAAATGGTTCAGAGCGGATGATCAGTATATTGTGTATGCGTGACAAAGTGGTACAACAGGCGCTTTGCCAGGAATTGCAAAAAATATATGAGGAGACATTTGCTGATGCAGCATATGCATACCGCAGAGGGCGTTCGGCAATACAGGCAGTAGAACAAATTGAACAGTGGATAGGCACAGGTAAGTATAGTTATTTTCTGAAAACAGATATTTCCCACTTTTTTGACGAGATTGTGCAGGAGAGGCTGACTGGTTTATTACGACGCAGAATCAGCGATGAGAAGGTACTTCGTCTTGTTGAAATTTGCCTTCATATGCGATATCTTGATGATAATGGTGACTTGCATGATAAGACGCGAGGAGTCTACCAAGGTGCTATTTTGTCTCCGTTGTTGTCAAATATTTATATGACAGATTTTGATTGCTGGTTGGAGCGGTTTGAGGAAAAGTGTATCCGTTATTCTGATGATATTCTTATTTTGGGGCAAAATAGAGAAAATCTGGAAAAATTGCTCACAGAAATGCAAAGTTTTTTAGAAAAATGTGGATTACAACTGAAAGAAAGCAAGACGCGGATTGGAAAGTTGGAAGATGGAACAGAATTTCTCGGTTATCGGTTTGACAGGAATGGAAAAATGATTCCGGTTAAAGCGTACAGTCATTTGGAGGAACGTCTGGAGGAATGCTGGCTGCAAAATCCGGAATTACCAATAGAAGAAAAAATGCGTGCCTGTAAGGAGATTATTGGAGGATGGGAACAGTACTATAAGGGGGATAGGACTCCTGGAAGTATATATGAATATGTCACTGTGTTGAGTCTGTATCCAAAAGCAAGACGAAAGGAACTGGAAGAAGAACGTTTTCATTATGATAATGCGCATAAAGATATATTGCGGTATATGGCAGCATATTGGAAAGATAAATCAGATTACAGAAATATGCTACGGGAGTACGAACAGTATTTTCTTATTTTGGCATTTGACAGGGAAAAGGCTGAATTGATGTCGGAAGACGTTGTAGAAGAACTGGTATCACAATACCAGCTTGTCGAGATAAATGAAAATGAAGCAAATTTTACTGAAATAATGCAGTTATATACAGATGCACATTGTTACAATAAGGCACGTCAGATTTTAGACTGGGTAAAGAGCAGGGAGACGAGTGATGAAGAAATTGAGGAAATGCCACAAGCTCCGTCAAATAGTGCATGGAATGGATTAAATTTGTCTGAAAAAGAACTGCAGGATTTTCAGGAGCTTTTTGTGGGGAGAGAAGATTTATACAAGCGGGCGGAAGTTCGGGAAAATGGCAAGATTAACTATATAACTGTTATGCAGCCGCTTACCATACAGGAGATCAAAAAGCATCTGGCTGGAAATCAGACATTGGCAACAATTCTGCAGAGAAACAATCATACAGTCAAATATATGATATTTGATATTGACATATCAAAGAAAGAGATGTTGACAAGCAGTGGAAATCAGGAGATTCGCAGGGAACTTCTACAGCTTGCTTTGGAAAAGGCAAAAGAATTTCAAAAGATATGTCATAATCTTGGGTTGAATACCTATATAGAATATTCAGGAGGAAAGGGATATCATGTGTGGCTCTTTTTTGAGGAGTGGATTGCCACACGTTATGCAAATCTTTTGCAGGATATTATCTTAAGCAAGCAAAAAGCGAATGATCCGCACCTATGTGTGGAATGTTTTCCTAATAAGACAAGAGTGAAGGAGGACAAAATCGGGCAGGGAATTAAATTACCTTGGGGCAGGCATTTTCAGACTGGTGAATATACATATTTTGTGGGAAAGGATTTTTCATTCACGTCTCGTCAAAAGGAAATGCTAGATGGAGTGGCCAGATATAGTGTTGCGGCATTGAAACGGGTTATCGCAGCAAATACAGAGGAAAAATTGCAGACAAGGAATAAGAGAGAGCTAAATTTAAAGCAGTTTGGGGACATATCAGAGGGGGTCAAAACGATATTGGTGCGCTGTGGACTGATGGCTCATTTATGCGAAAAAGCAAAACGCACTGGATATCTGTCACATGGTGAGCGTCTGACGATATTATATATCTTTGGCCACTTGGGAAATGAGGGGAAGGAATTTGTACATCAGATAATGGGTTATACGCTAAATTATCAGTACAGTGTAACAGAAAAGTATATTAAGCGGCTGCCGGAAAAGCCGATTAGCTGCATAAAGCTTCGTAATCAGTATAAACAGGTTACAGCAGAGATTGGATGTAACTGTAATTTTCGTAGGACACCAAATTGTTACCCTTCTCCTGTGCTGCATGTAATAAAAGATGCAAATAATGTTCCAGATGGAGTTACAATACCAGCGTCCAGAAAAATAAGCCAGAGAGAGGAGAAGCAGTTACCGAAAACATTGAATGTCCATAAGCAGGCAGAAGAGATGGTACATAAAATGATGGAACTGCGTAAACAGGAACGCGGAATACGCCATGCTATCGAGAAACAGGAAAAAGGATTAAATCAGATTCTGGATGATATTGGTGCGGATTGTATTGAATTGGAAATGGGAATATTAAAGCGAAGCCGAGGAGCAAAAGGATGGGAATGGAGCGTGGAGCTTTAAAATAGGTGAGAGGGAACGGTGAATCAAAAAAGCATTGTCTGGTTTATCGTTCTTTTTGCTCTGTTTAAGATGAATGCTACTGGTTACTGCGCGGATATTCACTATATGTCCCCTGACCGGTAATCATAGCGCCTTCGGTGCTAAGTGTACACATTTTGCAAAAAACATGTAAAGTGAATAGTGACCTTAGATGCTCTTAGAGTTTTAGAACAATAAAAATGCTAGACATGTCAGGGGACATATGATAAACTAAATACAGTAGAATATGTAGAAAAACACAAAAAAACCAAAAATTAGAGAAAAAATTCGTGTTTTTCCATTTTTTAGAAAGCCTTGGGGAATTTACCCCCTCTGAGACTGTATAAATAGGGCGTTTCAGAAGGGCAGGGTAGAAATGGTATTAGCCCGTTAAAGGGCATTGACACATATACTGTCAAAACGTTTTCAATTGATTCTAAAGTCGTAGAAATGGTATTAGCCCGTTAAAGGGCATTGACACCAGTTCTTTTTGATTCTTTCCTCCTGTTCATCGGTAAGGTAGAAATGGTATTAGCCCGTTAAAGGGCATTGACACCCTGCACTGAAATAACATTTATTGCCCTTTCGCAATGTAGAAATGGTATTAGCCCGTTAAAGGGCATTGACACATGCTAGTGACACCATCCGGTATATGCACCGTTAAGGGTAGAAATGGTATTAGCCCGTTAAAGGGCATTGACACATTACAGTTGGAGTTGCAGTCGGCGTTGCAGTTGGAGGTAGAAATGGTATTAGCCCGTTAAAGGGCATTGACACAGTTAGAGAATTTTGCAATGCCAGAGTGTCTCCGGTAGAAATGGTATTAGCCCGTTAAAGGGCATTGACACACGCTGGCAAAAATTATATTAACTATTGTTAAAAGAGAAATAACCATAGTTGCTTAAATCAACGCATTTTAGGGAGAAAACATACATATGGAAGTTAGAAGTGAGAAAAACATTTTAATGACAACAATGAGCACATTGATAGCAATTAATAATGTTAATTACTACTTTGTATCGGAAACGCAAAATAGTAGCCCATTGTTTTGTGATGGGATTAGTGCGGTTGAAAATGGAAGCAAATATATTTTATCGCAGTACCCTATTGATGAGATTTTAGTAGTTGGCTCAAAGGAAACATTTGCTGCAAATGATACATCATACATAGAAAATTTACTAGATGAATCTGCATGGAAATGTGTTTGTGATGAGTGGGAAAATGATTACCAGCATGGAACAGGAAAAAAGGATGGGAATGAATTGTCAGCATTTGAATTTTATAAATTGCGCATGACAGAGTTTATTCATCAAAAGAATGTGATATCTGCTGAAATTGTTTCTGAATCTGTGTCTGAGGAAAGCAGAAGAGAACGAATAAGACAAATCGCGTTAGATGTGCTTCGGGAGATGGCAGAGGAAGAAAGTGCAGAAACAAAAGCTTCAGAAGAATATATTGTCCGGTGTATGCAGATGCCCAAAAAGAGCAGGGCTCTTTTAGAGAAAGTTAAGAAGCGGATTATGGCTGATATAGAACAGTCTTTTAAAGAGGAGGAAGGTTATCTGCAATACATTCGGCAGAAAAAGGAATTATTTTCCCGACGTATAGATGCTGCGATAAAAAGCCGGGAGTATCAAAAGATACGCGAGGATATTGAAAAGGATAAAGCCCTTTCAATATTAGAAAGCTTCCTGTATAATTTAAAGTGTAAAGGGAGTTGACCAAAGAAAATAC
>CANSYK010000110.1 GCA_947651225.1 uncultured bacterium
TATCCGTGCGCATCCATTATAGTTAACGCATGTATTTTATGCGTTTACTATAAGTTTGTCTAAACACGCTCTAAGCATCATGCGAAAAACCCGCCGTGAATAGTAACAGTGATAAACCTATTATACAACAAAAGAAAGCTCATTGGCAGACTTTATTATTTTTTTATTCGAAACTTCCAATTCTTTCTGTAATCTGTCTTGTTTTCCATGATTTTAATATTCCCAGGGAAAGAAATCCACAAATTGCCAATGCGGCGGCTGCTACAAGGAGAAAATCTGTGTATGCAAATTGAAACGTATGGCTAAATGCCTTCATATCCGAAATTTTATATAAGTATTTCAATACCGGATGCGAAAGCAATAATGCCACAAGAACAGATACTATTCCTAAAATCAGATTTTCAAACAGCATCATCCGCTTTGTCATTGCCACGCTCATTCCAATTGCACGCAGCATACAAATTTCCTTTGTTCTTTTTTGCATACGATATCTGAGATTATTGATCATATTAATCATGACCAATATAAAGGCGATGATTGAAATACCATAAATATAAACCATCTGTTTATGATAGAACATTTCATTCTGTTTCGTTTCATCAATCAGGCTGCGGGTAGATATGTTTTGGTTCTTACTGCCAATCTGGATAAGATGTTGTTCTAACAAGTTCTGCTGTGATATATCCATATTCTTTTTTCCCTCACAATACATACATTGAATACCACTTTCTGGTGCAAGTTCCTGAATATACGAATCATTGGTAATCAACTTTGGATACACTGTATGCATGCAATCGTACATAAAAGGAAAAGACACAATGGCTGCAATTTGATAGGTTTTATAAATATATGCTGCATTTGAATCTTTCATTTTAGCATACTCTTCAGAATCAGTTTGTAAATCTTCTCTATATTTTATGGAAATTTTATCACCTGCATGGTATTCCATTAATGGGGTGCCTTCTTTATAATATCCGGGCAAATCGTTATTTTTTGTATTATCCATCCGGCAAACAGACAAAATCACTTTATCTTTTCCGATATCCTCTGGATTAAAATCACCTTCAACCACATATTTTTGCAATTCCTTTATTGCACCTTCATTATATCCTAACAACATAGATTGATAAACCTGATTGTTTCCGTCATACCCACTTTTTTCATATCCATACACTTCTTTTAGTTTTTCATTGTATTCATCATAATATGCATCATTTCTTTTTATCCCATCTTCATCTAGCACACGGATGGGAAGTCCTGAGCTTGTTTTTACTGATACAATTCCTTCCGTATTCCTTATTTTTTCCACGCTTTGCCTGGATAATCCTTCATTTACCTGCTGAAAAGACAACATTGTCAGAGCATAATCTCCATTCAGATAATGCATTTCTTTTGTGTCCTTGCGATAGATTTTTAACGTATTTGCCTTATAGGCCAGACCGGTAAATAGAACAATTCCCAAAGAAATGGTTAAAATTACAAAACCACTTGTTTTTAAATCTTTAAAGATATACTTACCGCTCATCCGAAAAAGTGTTCCTGTTTTTCCATCTGTCTGCTGTATTGGAAAAACACTATTTTCTTTCTCGGTTGCTTTCCCTGATATTGTTTCTATTACAGAAGAGCCCGTAATTTTTCTTCCCATCATATATCCCAAAATACTGACCAAAATAAAGGTGATAAAAACACTGATAAAAAGAGGATAAATTGGTATGATTAGCCGGAAACGCACCGTTTCATTAAAAAGATAGACCTCTGTCTTTCTGTCACCAGAAATCAGCATAACAAGACTGGATATCAAAAGACCACTTACCAATCCAACCGGCACACTTACCAGATAAATCTGATGTAATTCCAACAATAACATTTTGTAAAACTGTTTTCTTTTCATGCCGATGGCACGCAGTATCCCATACTGTTGTACTCTTGACAATGTGGCGATTCGGTATACACCATAAAACACAACCAGGCAAATAAGTAAAATTATGCTGCTGATTTCTATATCAGTCCAATATAGCTCACGCAAATTTTCTCTTGCAGGACATTCTTTAATCTGTTTCCTATTAATACCAAGCTCTGTTTTTAAAGACTTTACTTTATCATTATAGTTTACAGAATCCTGAAACAATACGTATGCTAAATAGGAATCTGTAATCTCTTTATCCATTGGTGAATATAAATTTAAAACACCATATTTTTTATCTGCATAAGTATCAGACAAGATTCCTGTTAAATGAAATTCCTTTTCCTGTCCAGATTCTATGTCCGTAATTGTAACATTCTGTCCAATAACCGGCTCTATGCCCAGATTTAAAAGCACCCATTTTTCAGCAACAATCTCTCCCTTTTTTTGTGGAAGCTTTCCGTCTACAAGTTTTGCCATCATAGTGATTGATGCATTGTCCGTTCTGGTAAAAAACACCACCTGGCCATTGCGTTCATAGGTAGCATAAGATCCCTGCTGTAATGCCATCCATTTGATTTCTGAATCATTTTGTAACATTTTTACCTGCTGCATCGACAAATCGACAATTCTGCAATCTGAAGGAGTAAATTCCTCTTTTAACTGTATATTTGATATTTTATGATTTGTATGAATTAAAACAAGCATACTCGTTAACAGCATAAAGGTTAACGTAAAACTGAGAAAAATAGCCAGTGTATTTTTCTTATAATTCTTTATAAAATATGTGTGTAATTTCATTTCTTTTTTATTATGAAACATTTTTTTCACCTGCCTTATAAATTATCTATTCAATAACTGTCATTGTGTTTTCCTCTGATTTCCTTATTGTTTTCAATTTACTTTCTTTTTGAATTTTTCCATCCTCAATTCTTAAGATACGATCTGCAAGCTGTGCAATTTCTTCATTATGTGTAATCATGATAATTGTCTGGTTAAATTTATTACTTGTGATTTTCAATAATCCCAATACATCCTGACTGGTTTTAGAATCCAAATTTCCTGTTGGCTCATCTGCCAGAATAATTGCCGGCTTCGTTGCTAAAGCCCTTGCAATTGCTGCCCTTTGCTGCTGGCCGCCTGATAACTGGTTGGGAATACAGTTTAGTTTTTCATGTAAACCAAGCATTTTTGTAATCGCTAAGATATATTCCTCATCTACTCTTCTTCCATCCAACTTCAAGGGTAATATAACATTTTCCCAAACACTAAGCATTTGAATGAGATTATACTGCTGGAAAATAAATCCTATTTTTCTGCGCCGAAAGACAGTCAGCTCATCATCAGATAACTTCTGGATCTCTTTCTGGTCAACAATAATTTCACCACTGGTAGGAATATCCAATCCTCCCACCATATTTAGAAATGTTGTCTTCCCGCTTCCTGATGAACCGACAATGGCTACAAATTCTCCCCGTTCTACTGTTAAATCGATTCCATCAAGGGCTTTCACCTGTGTCTCTCCGGTTCCATAGACTTTTCTTAATTCTCTTATTTTTAATAATTCCATAGTCATACTTCCTTTCTTTCTTGCTTGACTGCTGGTTTCTTTGATAGTAACTCCAGGCAATTTTCTGTCGCATAAAAAATAGCCTGTATCTTTTATACAGACTATACCATAAAATTCTCACAAACCAGTTTCCACAATCTCTCACTTTTGAGATATTTCCTCTTTCATAAAAAACATGGAAAAAGTGCTTCCCTCTCCTTCTTTTGAGGAAAGTTTAATATATCCGTTTTGTGCTTTCATTACCTCTCTTGCCAAATATAATCCTATTCCAACACCAGGTCTGTCGCTGACCTTTTTCGAACGGTAGAATCTTAGAAATACACTGGCCTGCTCTGCTTCTGCAATGCCTGTTCCTGTATCCGTAATATCCACTCTGACTAAGGAAGTATAGGGTAAAACATAAATTTTTACCTTTCCGCCATAAGGGGTGTATTTCATTGCATTATCAACAATATTAGCAAGTGCTTCGATTGTCCACTTAAGATCGAATGCAGCAATCTCATCTGTATCAAATACTTCAAATTGAATCTCCTTTTGCGCTGCTATTACCTGAAATTGATTTTTTACTGTCTCCAAAACGGATTGCAGCGGCTGTCTACGGATATTTACACTGATAATGCCTGTCTCCAAACGGGATAATTTTACTAAGGATTCAATCAAAAAATCCAGTGTCCCCACCTGTTCCCGAATCGCGGCAATTTCATTCTGAATCTCCTGTTTTTCTTCTAACTTCTGTGTTTCTAACCATTCTGCCAAAAGCTGTGAATACAACATAATATTGGCAATTGGTATGACTGCCTGATGCGAAATATCAGATATCTGTTCCTGCATCTGTTCTTTTTCTTTTGCTAAATTTTTGACAGCTACTTCCTGATCACAAAGAAAGCGCCACATATCATTTTCGATTGCGGATATTGGAGATTCGTCCAGATGCTTCTCCCGAAAAGTTCCTGCTATTGCGTCATCTAGCATCTCTTGAATCCTGCTGATTAATTTCTTTTCCCTTTTTTGTAAATAGATGGCTATATATACACAAATGCAAAACAAAATCAGAACAGGCAATACAATGCTCCACATTTTCATATCCTAAACTTCTCCAATTTATTATAGTTTGCAGTCACTTGTCATTCATTATCCAAGTATACCCTATTCCATATACTGTCTTAATACATTCGGGATTATCGCCAAGCTTATTTCGCAAACGGTTGACCACAACAGTAAGGGCATGTTCCTCGACATATTCTGTATCTCCCTGCCAAATATAATCAATTAATTGGCTGCGGCTTAAATTTTTTCCTTTATTCTCCACCAGACATCGAAGCAGTCTCTGCTCTGTTTTGCTCAGTTCTAAAATGTCATTGCCCTTAGTAAATTCCATATGATCAAAGTCAAAATAAAAATCGTTATTTCTATAAATACTTTCAGAATTTTTTTCATTTCTTAGCTGTACGCCAACCCTTGCACGCAAAACCATCAGGCTAAATGGTTTTGTAATATAATCATTCGCTCCCAATTCCAAACCAGATACAATATCCATCTCCATCTTATTTGCTGTAAGAAGTATAATTGGAACCATATCTGTTTTGCGGATTTCCATCATAAAATCTATTCCACTTCCATCTGGCAAATTCACATCTAATAAAATCAAATCCACCGACTGTTCCTTATATACTGTAAAGGCTGACTGAATCGTAAATGCCTGCAGACATAGAAACTCACTTCTTAGAGCTAATTTGATTCCATCATTCAGTTTGTTATCATCTTCAACAATAAGTATTTTTTTCATTTTTCCATTTAGCAATCTTTATAGTTTCTTTACTTTTGCCTTTTCGCCTTTTTCCTCCTGCTTTGCAAGCTGTAATTATAGTAACAGATTATAGAAATACTGTAAAGTTTTTATTCCACAACTGCTAGGGCGTGTTTGGAAATTGCTTTTTGCAAAATGTGCTTCTCACTTTGTGGGAGTGTAGATTGTGAGAATGAATTTTCAAACACGCTCTATCTTGTATGAACGTTTAGCGTTGTGTAGAGATAAAGAAAGTGTTTTGCGCTTTGCAATAGAAGGGAATGTTATTACAAAACCTGAGGATATCATAAAGCAACCTACGGTTTTGGAATTTCTGGGCATGGAAGAAAAAGCAAAGTATTCTGAAACAGACTTGGAAACAGCCCTAATCAATAAACTACAGAAATTTTTATTGGAATTAGGAAAGGGTTATTTGTGTTTTTCATGGAATAACTTGATATAGCATAAAAAAGTGATATAATTTGCAATATAACATGTGGATTAAAATGTTTATTGCAAATTTTTTGTTTTAATAGGAGTTACGAACTGATTGTAAGAAACTTCTTGAAGATATTCCGAATAAAATTAAGGATACAATGGGAATTATTGCTGATGTAAATTGTCTGGGTAAAGATGGAAAACAATATATCCAGATTATAGTAAATCCCAGTTCATATCCGGTCAGTTATCATGGCGAGTATCATTATTGGAGTGGAAGTACAAAACAACAGCTCCGGGGTTCTGCGTTGACGGAATTTCTTGTCAGAAAGACAGGAGAAGAAAAGGGTATTGGAGAATAAATGAGAATAGTTAATGATTACTACAATATTTTCTTTATGTTATTTTTGGATATGTGTCTAAATTTATTTGGAATAAAAGAGATAGATTAAAGGTAGATATCGTCTGCGATTAGTTAAGAGTGCCAGCAAATTGATATATGGAATATATAAAAAACGTGTACTCAAATGTATAAAAGAATTGGGGAAACTTGAGTTTTGGAATATGTTGTCTAATTCGTATATTAGAAATTTGCAATTATCTGAAGAACATTTAAATTGCGATACAGCAATTTAAAATCAAGAAGTTAAATTCCAGTTGTGGAGGTAATTTATGAGCAAATGGAATCAGGAAGCATTTTAGAATGCAAATTTAAATTTGGAGGAAGAGAAAATGAATATTGAACTTGTAAGAGCAACTAACGAATACAAGGAACAGTTATTTGAAATGCTGACAGAGTGGAAGAACGATATCGTAGTAAATCACACTGATATATCTCCATGGAAAATATGGGTAAATGATTTTCACGATTTTGATAATTATCTAAAAAATCTTGATACAAAGGAAGAAACTAAAGATGGTTGGGTTCCTGATACAACTTTATTTTGTTTTGATAGAGATAGAAACATTTTTGTAGGGGCTGTTAACATTCGCCACTATTTAAATGATAAACTATTAAAAACTGGCGGTCATATAGGCGACGGAGTTAGACCAAGTGAAAGAAAAAAAGGTTATGCGACTGCAATGATTGGTTTGGCATTAGACGAGTGTAAAAGGATTGGGATTAATAAAGTTTTGATATGTTGTGACAAAGATAACATTGGTTCAATTGAGCAGCGTTATTGGATTCAGTTATAGCATAGATGATGAATAACTGATTTTGGGGAGAAATATAGATGAAAGAAATAATTGCATATGAAATGTTATATAATAAAGCATTGAAGTATCAGAATGACATAATATGTGTTCCTTTTCGCAAAGAATACTGGAATGAATATATGAAAATATATAATGAATGTTTTTGCAAAATGAGAAAGGCGTTAGAAGTTGAGCCAATAAATTTTTATTATGATTATTCTCAAATTAAAGATAAAATAAAGGATATTTTCCTTTATTTGCAAAATGGAGCAATAATAGGTGCTGTTTCTTGCTATGAAAATGAGTTAGATGATTTGATTGTTGAAAAATCGTTTCAAGGACAAGGCATAGGACAAAAATTGTTGTTTTGGGGAATAAATCATATAAAAGAACAAGGCTATGAAGAAATTATTTTGCATGTAGCTGAATGGAATCAAAATGCAGTGAAGTTAAGCAGTGGAGCAGCTGTGGAAGGTAAAAAATATAATTCAATAAAAAAGAGATACTTGACGAAAATGGTTTATACACCTTGCCACTAAAAAGATAGGAAAAAATAACCCGAAAGCAAGCAGATACAGACGGAAACCGTATGCGTTGGAATCGTGAGGTTGACAGGGCGATTGTAAGCGGTGTGGTAGAAACAGAGATACAACAGATAAAAAAAGAGTGCATTTCTGATCGTATCAAAGAATCCATTGATATATTCGGCAGTCGTCCAGAACGGTTTGGAACTATCCTTATAAGTGCTGCTGCTGTGTTGGCAATGCTGAAAGAGGCTGAATGGGAAAAAATTATGGAATAAAAGCACAAGATGATACTATATAAGTCTGCCTTTCTGTTGGCTTATATTTTTTAAATAGTCTTTTTCTCCCAAAAAGTCCAATGAACCAAAGGCTTGAAACCTATTTTTTCATAAAATGTATTACCACCGCCAGTCATGTGCGTTGCACCTAATGGTTTAAGCCTGCGATAATGCTCTGAAAGTGCCGCTGCTGCCAAGCCTTTCTTTCGATATTTTGGAATAGTACATAGCGGTTCCATATAAGCGAGGTGATTTTCTGGAGTCCACCACATACCTGCATAACAGACATACTCCCCCTCATCATTTGCAATGACAATTGAATCCTCTGGATGCATGTGAGGCGCCATTAACATATAGTACCCATGCTCAGCATCTCCATTCCAGAAACTCTCATCTTTTTCGTGGTCAAAACCTTTCCAACAACACTCTGCTATTTTTTCCACTGAAAGCCTTTTAGATTCCACAAAATGAAATCCATTGGGCAACGAATAATTAAGTGATTGTTCAAAGTCGAATACATTCTCTATATAACCTGAAGATTGTTGAAAACCAGCTTTTGTTGCTGCTTCTTTAACTGCATTTTGTTCACCAAAAATCACAAATCTAAGATAACCATTCACACGTGGCATTGATGAAACTGCATATGCGACCATCTCATCTGCCAACTTCTCATAGCCCGGACGCAAACTGAAGTACACATCATTTACAGGATTTTCGTAAAAAACAAAACCTACTATGCGTCCGTTATCCTCCCAGAGTTTCCAGCGATGTACCAAGGATTTATCCATCCAATCACTAGAAAGTGCATATTCTAAAAATGGAGCTGGAACGCCATTTCTCCAATCTTTTTCATAAATATCAATCATAAATTGATATACATCCATAAAATCACATAAAACTCTAAAGTTTCTTGAAATTATTTTAGCCATAAATACATTCTCCTCATTCATAATATATGTTATTATAAAAAAATACTATGTACAAGACAAGCAGTAAGAATAGTTATAATCTAGAACATTACTCCTTTCAATTTTTTCTCTGATACTAATACACATATGTGCCTATAAATGTTTCTTTGTATATATCTGTGTGCAAACACAGTATATCATAAATTTCTATATTTTTCTACATAAGTTTACCGCACTTCTAAGCAATCCTCTGCATCAACCCACATTTGCAAGCTGCCGTCAAGTACCAATCGTGCATATTCAAGCGGTTCATCTATTGCCAGTGCATCCAAAGCACATTGGGAACAGGGAGTCGTCTTTAATCCATCTTTAGCTATATTACAGTCAATTCGTATGATATATCTGTCAAAGGTGGTTACATCAACGCTATTGTGGTACATATTGTATTCTGCATTTATGAATTTCATATTTTATCAGTCATTTCTTAATTGAATTTTCGGAGAAATTTATGAAAGCATTTCAATCAGTTCTTTTCGCCAGATTTATATTGTGTTATACTTTGTTACAGGTTTTTCCTTCCCCTATTTTTGCCCTTATATGGGTTCGTAACATGAGAGAAAAGGATATAGCAGTTAATAAATGCTATAAAAAGTGTCTTATCAGAATTCCAGTTTGTTGGGAAAAATCAAGACAGAAAAATGATATAAAAACGGAATACTCTTTTCTGTTACCCAAAATACAAACTGAAAAGTTTGATTAGCGTATTGGATTTATGGATTGCATAATATGTAAACTGTTGGTTGACATGATCTATTTAAACAGCGTCTTTGGTGTGGTGGTTTCTCCGTGCTTATTTTGTTATATTGAAACAGTAGGTTTGCGGTTTCATCAACAAGTACATGGAAGGAGTATAACAATGAGTTTAGGGAAAAACATTCAATATTTGAGAAAGCAGAAAAAGATTACGCAAGAACAGTTAGCCGAAATTATGTCTGTTTCCCGCCAGACAATATCTAGATGGGAGGCTGATGACATTGTTCCAGAATTGAATAAACTAGTGGCTTTAAGTGATATGTTTTCTTGCAAATTGGATATTATGGTCAAAGAAGATCTGAGTACCAGTGATAAGGTTTATTCAGAAATCACAGTAAAAAAAGTGAAGGCATTTCAGATGGCAAGATATGTGATGCTTACGCCAAATCCAGAAAATGATGTAAATGCTTATATGGACAATTGGGCGCATCGGTCTGGTCTACTAGAATTTCAGCCAGATGCAATGAGGATTGGATGGGATTTTCCGTATGTTCCACCCGAAATGCATACTAGATTTGGCATTCATGGGTATGTGGCTGCTTATATTTTACCAGAAGGATTTGAAACGAACTATCCAGGTGTGGAATTTGCTAATCAGGAAGAAGCCGATTATGCTGTAATTACAATTTGTAATCCTTTTGTAGCGGTAGATCGTATCCGAAATGGATATAAAAAAATATTGACTTTTTTTAGAAGCAAATGGATTCTGTGAAAAACCGAAGGAGTGTATCTTATCCTGCTTTGAGCATGTGTATGAAAAAGAAGGAATTACATGTATGGACGTATATATTCATGTGGGCAGTGTTTCAAAAACAAATAGCTTTACAAACTTCTCATAGTTTGAGTTGTTAATAACAAAAACTGGAAGGAAAATGGAACTGGTTATGTAATCAACTTTTAAAACTTGCAGTTAAGCATGCATTGCGCTTAGTATATGTGTATTGAAGTTTGAAGTGCAGGGCTGAAAGAATTAAGAAGATGCTTCAGGAGCGTAAATGCATGAAAGCATAATTTCAAAAAAGACATTTGCTGATATAGTAAGTGTCTTTTTTGCATCCAAAAGTAAAGAAGGCACTATCTGGTAGGGAAAAGGAGTTAACAGTAAAGTATTTAAGGTCATAATCGTGCACAGAAAAAAGAACCAATTACACATCTATAAAACTTTCCCCCAATCTTACAAATCTGTCACTTTAAAGTCACTCCAATGTCATTCTGACAGTGTATTCTTTTGCCTTGTAAGAAAGGTCACTTTCCGTTATACTTTTAGCACGATATATTTAGGAACTGTGTGAAAAGTATAGAAAGTAGTACAAAACAGAGACTCAAAACGATTTTCTATTATGAAAAAAGGAGAGAGATGAGGGGAGGACGAAATGGAGATATTACGAGTAGAAAATCTGACAAAGGTGTATGGACAGGGAGAAAATGAGGTACGTGCATTAGACGGCGTTTCTTTTTCGGTGGAAAAGGGGGAATTTATTGCGATTGTAGGGCCTTCCGGCTCTGGAAAGTCTACTTTGCTGCATATTCTTGGCGGTGTTGATACACCGACTTCTGGTAAGGTCTATATGGAGGGGCAGGATGTATTTGCACAAAATGAAGAGCAGCTTGCGATTTTCCGTAGAAGGCAGGTAGGGTTGATTTACCAGTTTTATAATTTGCTTCCGGTTCTAAATGTGAAGGAAAACCTGACACTTCCGATTTTGATGGATAGAAGGAAGGTTAATCAGGAAAAATTAGAAGAGCTGCTTCACATTCTTCATCTGGAGGGAAGGGAAAAACATCTGCCAAACCAATTATCAGGAGGGCAGCAGCAGAGGGTTTCGATTGGGCGCGCTTTGATGAATACGCCGGCAGTTGTCCTGGCAGATGAGCCGACCGGGAATCTGGACAGCCACAACAGTCAGGAGATTATAGAGCTTCTGAAAAAATCCAACCAGAAGTTTGAACAGACACTGATTATGATTACCCATGATGAAAACATTGCCTTACAGGCAAAGAGAGTCATTGCGATTGAGGATGGCAGGATTACGAGAGATGAGGTGATGTAGTGATGAATATTATCAATCAGTTTACTTTACGGACATTGATGAAAAATAAAGTAAGGACGCTGGTAACGATTATTGGGATTGCTTTGTCAGCGGCGATGTTTACAGCAGTCACCTCTTCTGTAGTAAGTTTTCAGAATTATCTGATACGGGTGGAAATTGCTGTAGATGGAGCATGGGAGGGCAGGCTGGAAGGCTGCAGCGCTTCTTCAGCGGAGATAATCAAAAAGGATGAGGAAATAAAAAGCTATACCCAGGTTGCGAATTTTGGCTATGCGGTGGCTGATGGGTGTAAAAATGAAAACAAGCCATACTTGTTTATTGCAGGGATAGGAAAGGATTTTACGGATTTTACTCCGGTCAGCCTGATAGAAGGGCGTTTGCCGGAAAACAACGAAGAAATTGTACTTCCAAACCATTTAAAGTTAAATGGAGGGGTAGATTTTGCGGTTGGCGACACGTATACTTTGCAGGTCGGGAAGCGTGTATATGCAGATGGGAAATTTAAAGGGGAAACAGTTGGAGGGCAGAGTATTCCGTTCCAGTCTGAGGAGGAAGGCGGTGAAACGATAGCAGATGCTATTTCAAAAAGTTATACAGTGGTTGGAATCTGTGAACGGCCGCCATATGAGCCTTATTCGGCGCCGGGATATACGGCATTGACATTTGGCAATGAAGCAGAGGCAGAAAGTTATGATTTGCTGATGTCCTTTGAAAAACCGGAAAATGCAGCAAAGACGTTGGAACGGCTGGCAGATAGCTGCACTGATGAGTCTGTAAATTATACGACACATAGTTCTCTGCTCCGCTTTATGGGTAGAAGTACAAACAGCAATTATAACAAGGTGCTTTATCGTATGGGTGCGATTCTGATTCTTGTTATTCTGTTTGGGTCTGTATCTCTGATTTACAATGCTTTTTCGATTTCTGTCAGTGAGAGGACAAAGCAGTTTGGGCTTTTAAAATCAATTGGCGCAACAAAGAAGCAAATGCGCCAGAGTGTTCTTTTTGAAGCATGTGTGCTGAGTGTGGCGGGAATTTTTATAGGAATACTGGCGGGACTTGGTGGGATGGGGATTACGTTCCATTTTATAGCAGGCATGATAAGTCATCTGTGGGCGACTGCCGGGGAAACAGGGATTTCTCTTACCCTTGTCGTTACATGGCAGTCTGTGGTACTTGCAGCAGTCATTGCGTTTGCTACTGTAATTATTTCTGCTCTGATCCCTGCGAGAAGGGCTGTAAAGCTTTCTCCGATGCAGGCAATCTGTCAGACTAGTGATGTGCGTATCCGTCCGGAGAAGGTTAAGACATCCGGTCTGACATACCGTCTGTTCGGATTTGAGGGAATGCTTGCTTCAAAAAATTTTAAGAGAAGCCGGAAACAGTACCGGGCCACGGTGCTTTCGCTGTTTATGAGTATTGTGCTTTTTGTTACGGCAACCAGTTTTGGCGGTTATTTAACAAGTGTTTCGGAGTCAATAGACAGTTACAGTGAATATGATATCAATTTTTATATAGATGAGGAGGATAGGGGGAAAAAGACAGATGAAGACATTGCGAGGGAAGTAGAGGGGCTTTCTTCCGTGGATGAGATTGGCTATGCTAATGTGGTAAGTTCTGTGATTGAGCTGCCAATAGAATATTTAGATGAAAAATATCTTAAGGTATTTAAGCCAGAAGAGGAGCGGAAGGCTGAGGGGAACACAGAGAACGATAAGACGGTGTCGATGGATGTGAATGTTTATTTCGTCAGGGACAGTACGTACCGTGAATATCTGAAAAAGGAAGGGCTGGATGAAAGCATGTATATGGATGGCAGGGCTAAGTCCGTTCTCATTTGGGATAATGCCAGGGCATATGTGGATGAAAGATTAGTTAATATGAATATGCTTAAAAAGAATGACTGGAGTGGCAAACTGGACTTTATTAAACCGAGTATTGATGGATATTACTATTGGGTGTAGTCTCGGAAAGTCCATGAAGAAATAAAAGAATATTATGCTATGTAAAAGA
>CANSYK010000111.1 GCA_947651225.1 uncultured bacterium
GATATCCAGCCTAAAAATGATGGCAAGTTTTATTGCAGGGACTATTTTTCTGTGAATTCGATTGAATACAACGGGGACCGTGAAATTGTGGGGCTTTCTATTGTAAATAAGAAGGAACAGACTGTATACGAATTAAAAGAAAAGCAGACAGGGGAGCCAAAGAAGCAAAAACAGGCCGTTTCTTCCAGCCAGATGGATTCCCTGGAAAAAGAATTACAGAGGACAGGGGTTAAAATGCAGGAGGTAAAGGACAGATACAAATTTGAAAATCCAGAGGAAATGTCGGAGACAACTTATAAGAAAGTGATGAGTGCGCTTGCAAAAACCAAGTCAAAGGCAGCGTGACGAACAGCAGGGGAAATGAGTGATATTGATATGAAAAGGAAAAGAACGGATTTGTTAATGAAACGAAAAGACCATTCGGAAAAGGAAAAAGCGCTGTTGAAGAAAATAAAGACAGAGCACAGCCTGTTCCGGTGCAAAATGCTGCTTTGCCCGGCAGAGGAGCTTTATAATTCCTGCAGAATGATTTGCTTCTATGAATGTTTGTATGAATATTTCCGGTATTGTGAAAAAATCAATGTGGATTTCATCCATGCGTCCAATAAAGAAGAATGGATTCTTGAACAGTTATGGAATCTTTATCTGGAAAACGAATACCTGAAAGCGGACACTTGGGATGAAATTGAAAGCATACTGAAAGCATATGCGGACATGAAGCCGCCGCAGACGGAGAATAATGATACATGCGGACAGACAATGCCGATTCTTTAAAAGAAGAAACAGGGAAAGATTTTGGCAGTTCCATTCCGGAAGTGTCTTAAAGAATGAGCGGGGATGATATAGTAAACGCATAAAATACATGCGTTAACTATAATGGATGCGCACGGATACACATAGGAAGTTATGCTGCTTTGCAGCGTGTATCCGGCGCTGTAAACGAAGCAAAACGCAAGCGTTTTTTTCGTTTACTATAATTATAAGCGGGCTTCTGCCCCAAATTATGAAATCTGCGCTGCTTGAGAAAGAGTGCATTGTAAAAGAGGAGGGGATCAGCAGCATGATTGAGGTCTTAAATGAGTTAGGGCATGACGGCAGCATTATAAGGGCGGCGCTTAAAAAGCAGTATTATTTATCAGAAAAAGAGACAGGCAGGCATCTGTAAAGCGGTTCTTATATGCATTATGTTGGGATATGGGAAGTTTCTTTTACTAGAAATTTCCCATTTTTTTGCTATTTCAGAAAGAACATCGGAAAATGTGCCGTTATAAAAAGGCAGATGTTGCTATAATGAAAGTACAGAGAAAGGAAAAAAAGAAGATGCCAGAGAAATTAAAAGTGGAGCTTAATGTCGCACTCTCCAACAAAGACATAGACGACATAATGGATACTGCTATGTATGGAATTGAATATTGGTGCAGTAAAGTTACGCCGGAAGAATCACATATCGGTAAATATACAAATGAACAAATAAGCTGTGGTGGAATACTAAAATTACAGGATACCGAAGGCGGCAGATATTTCTGTCTCACAAAAGAAAAGCTTATTCAGGGACTCAAAAAATATTTAGAAAAGCACATTGCAGGAGATTTTCTGGAATTTGTTGACCACGAGCTTCGGATTGATGTCGGAAACATAGATGCTAATGTTGCAGATGCCATCATACAATATGCACTGTTTGGTGACATAATTTACGGATAAGCAGGGGCTGAATGGCACGGAGGACATTTTACCAAGATAAACAGAATCCAAGTAAAGTTTGGGAGGCAGTAAAGTTGTCTGATGGATTTTACTTCTGACAGATACAATAGTGAAAATGAGTTTTTGGAATATTTATATGGCGGGCCTAACACTGGCGAAGCAGAAATAAAGGAATCGGACGTTGATTTATCTGATATTTTATAGGCATCAGGGAAGCTATCATAAAAACATGCCGTTGTAAAAAAAGGCAGATGTGCTATAATGAAAGAACAGAGAAAGGGGAATGGAATGAAAGATACAAATATCCAGTGGCATCCGGCCTTTGTCAGCGCAATGCAGCTTGAATTTAAGGAAGACAGGGGAAAGCTCTTGTTTGAAAAAGAGCATAATTTGAATACAAGGCCGCTGCAGATTGACCTGCTGGTAATAAGAAAAGAAGAAAATGGAAAGATGGAAAATGAGATAGGAAAGATATTCAGAAAATTTAATGTTTTTGAATACAAGTCTCCCGGCCAATCTCTTGACATTGACAGTTTTTATAAATCTGCAGCATACGCATGTCTTTACAAATCTTATGGAAAAACAGTCAATGAGAGGAAGGCGGAAGATATCACCGTGTCCATTATCAGGGACGGCAGGCCGGAAAAGCTGTTCCAGCATTTCGAAGAATATGGGCTAAGAATAGAAAATCCCTGCCATGGGATATATTATATTCTGGATAACGTGCTGTTCCCAACGCAGATTATCGTTGCAAAAGAACTGGATGGAGGGCATCATACATGGATTAAATCATTAACTGATAAAATGAAAGAAAAAGACATACGCAGGCTGATAAGGGATGCCGGACATTTGACAGAAAAACAGGATAAAGAATTTGCGGATTCTGTGCTGGAAGTGTGCTTTAGGGCAAATGAGCAGATAATAGAAAAATTGAAAGGGGATGATACCATGAGTGAAGCATTGCTTGAAATTATGGAGCCGCTTATAGAGCCACTCATAGCTGAGAGGATAGAACCGATGATAGCGGAGAGGATAGAGCCGATGATAGCGGAGCGGGAGCGTACAGTTGAGATACGAGTAAAAAAGGAAACACAAGAAGAAGCTATTAAGAATACAATACTGCTCCTTCGCAAGCTGGGACATAATGATGATGTAATCAAAAAGGCAATTATGGAACAATATCTTTTGTCTAGTGAAGAGATAACTAAGTATCTATAATATAGCTGCAGTTAGGAATCGTGAATTTATTATATTTACAACCAATCACAGCTGAACAGAGATGTATGCTCAAAAAGCGATTAAGATGAAGATATGGGGGAAGAAGTAAAAGAAGTAGATACTAAAGGTCTAATTGTAATTTTACATGGTTTTGGGAATGATGATAACACAATAAGAGCAACCAGTATTACTTATTTAATGAAGAGATAGATAAGTATTCGTGGATTTAGTATGATATGAGCTATTGGCAGTTATTCAATAAGGCAGTACTTTGGTGCTGCCTTGCCTGTTTGATGATAATAGAAAATGGAATTAGCAAATTTTTTGAAAAAGTAAAAAAAGGAAGTTTGCCCCAATTTTGAAAAAACAGTCTTAAAAGTACAGAATTTAACGGAAAAATTAAGAGGAAATTGAAAGCTTTTTTTAAAACTGGGGCAAAACTAAGCAAAAATTTTTTAAACTATTAAATTTTAAACTGAAATGGAAGGATAAAAGAAATGTTAGAAGAAGTGCCAGAAGAGTTAGATCTAAAAAAGTTGTGTAAGAAAATTGCTGGGTTTATAGAGAAAAAAATTAAAGATCATGAACTATCTGATTCAAAGTGGCTTGAGAACAAGAAATCGGTTGACAGAAAAATATCCGACGTAATTCATAATATATTGTTGGATATGGAAAAACATTTGAATGTAAAAGATGAGTACCTTTATTTAATGATTCAGATATAGACAAGTTATGCGAACAGTTTATTGAATATATTGAGAAAAAAGTTAAGTATTATGAAAGATGGCTTGAGAATAAAGAAATAATTGAAAAAAAGGTAGGGGATGTGATTCATAATGTATTGCTGGATATAGTAAAATATTTGGATTCAGAAGAAATGTCAGAAGGGTTAGTTTTATTTAATAATTTAGATATAAACATGTTGAGTGAACAGTTTATTGGGGGTATAGAGAAAAAAGTTAAAGATTATAAAGTATCTGATACGAAATGGCTTGAGAACAAGGAAATGGTCAATAAAGAGACATCAGATGCAATTTATAATATATTATTGGATACAGAAAAATATTTGGATATAAAAGAAATAATAGAAGAGTTATCTTTATTTAATGATTCAGATATAGACAAGTTATATGAACAGTTTATTGAGTATATAGAGAAAAAAGTTAGTAATCATGAAAAATGGCTTAAGAATAAGGCAGTGGCTGAAAAAAAGATACGATATGTGATTTATAATATATTATTGGATGTAGAAAAATATTTGAATTCGGAAGGGTTAGCTCTATTTAATTTTTTAGACATAGAAAAATTGTATAAACAAATCAGTATTTTTTTAGATACAAAAGTTATGGACTACAACCATTTATCATATGAAAAATGGTTCGAAAATCGAGAAAAGCCTAAGGAAAAAATTTTAAAGTCGGTTGAGAGTATCTTATTAGAAGCAGAAAAATATTTGAATTTAAATGAACTGATTCCATATTCAGAACAGGAAAAAGAAGAAGTTTTGGAGTTATATAAGTATGACATAGCGGAGGCGGGAATAAATCTTGAGGATTGGTTACGCTATTGTATGGATTTATTTGTGCGTTATTATTCAAAAGAAGTGTTATGTGTTGATACATATGAGATGTGCCATAATGACTATAAGAACTATATAAATGGGATGTTCGAAAAACAAACAAATGATATGGCTGTTGAACAAAATAAGCAATTGGATAAAATGACATCTCGAATAGAGGCTATGCGATTAGTTTTTGAGATGAAGAATATATCCGAATATACTAAAGCGTTAATGAAATGGGGGGATATATACAACAAGATTTTATTATATGATTTGAAAGAGTTTTATGAATCTTTACAATTTATGGAAAAACATGTGGAAAAAAAAGATGTGTTTGACAAAGAAAAATATTCAGAAGATTATATGCTTCACAAATGGGAAAGCATTATATACTATATTTTAATTGGGGAACAGGTAATAATATCTACCGTATTACAGCAAACGGAAGATAATAGCATAGAAAAGAAAAATATAAAATTAAAAAGATATACAGAGACAGATATTAAAAATATATGCAGTAAATATAAAAAAGAAAATTGCTTTGTGGCAACTTCTGGAAAATTTCATAGAGGAATTAAAGTATGCGCAAAATTTGATAAACGTATACAATTGAAAGAAGAGAAAACAGATGATGAATCAGATCAGTCATTTAAACCTTCTTTTCCAAGTCATTTAGGAAAAATTCTGAAAGAGATATGTTTGTATAGGGCTAACATTTCTACCAAAGATAGTGGTGAGGAAAAAAAGATATATTTATATGAAACATTAGATAATGTAATGACAGAGATTAGGAATATGGGAGAGACAAAAGAAAACTCAGTAAGTAAAATTATCTATGATTCGAAAATAAGTAATTATTATTTTTCTTATGAAATATTTAATCAGGATAAAATGGAAGAGATATTTGTTAAAGAAAAAATTGATAATGATTCACATGATAGCATTTTAGATTTTGAATGTGTTGAGGATTGGAACGGATACACAGGGCAGCTAATAATAAATTGTATATGGAGAGCCCTAATAGAAAATAATGCAAATGATTTTTTTATATTAGCAACTAATAATAACGATGTCAGCCAAGAAGAAAGAGAGCAGTTTGACAAGGCATTATAATGGAGTATAGAAGAGGTTGTTAAATTAACTTCCCAATTTGGACATGTCGCTACAGCATACATAGCAGAATGTTTGTACTCTTGTGTAGGGATGTTTGCAGAAGCAATTGAAGAGGACTTTTCGTATGCTATCGGAATTTTTACTTCATTAGCATTGGCCTTACAGAAAATGCAAATACCAGAAATGTATAAATTCTGGAAGAGTTGTTCTGAGGCTAATGTAAATAATGATACCAAAACAGAAATCAAAAGACGCCTAGGGATTAAAAATGATTATAAAGATTTTGGCTCTCCGCTGTTTGATGTGGGTAAGATATTTTTTATATCCAACAACAATGACAATTAAAATGTTGACTGCATGAACCCATATCTATGCTAATACAGGCTTGGGAAACAGCCCCTGAACCCCGAAAAGATGGGGTACAGTGCCTGTTTGGCACCTTGTGCCAGCCTAGCATGGATATCCCTACAGTAAACATATGAAATGCCTGTCGGCAGATATAGTGTTACCCACACGAAATAGCGAAAGACCAAGATTTTTTTATAAAAAGGCATTCTAAAATCGACACAGGAAAATTAGGAGAGGTTCGTAGTAAAAAAAGAATATTGTACAATAAGATAGTAAAAGCTGTATTATTTAATTTGTATGATATGAAAATATCTTGAAATGGAAAAGTGTCCACACCGGACACTTTTTTGCTTTTTCTAAAATGGAAAAGTGTCTGGTGCATTTGACAAAGGGCATTGGCAAACCTTTCTTTTTATAGGATAATCGAATTAGCAAAGCGCAACGCTGAAAATTTAAAATCTTGGTTCGGCCGGCCAAGTTGGAAAGGATATTTTTATGGGAAAAAAGGCGATCTATTTTGAACAGGAACCACAGCAGAGGCAACAGGTGATGTGTCGAGAAGAGCGGAGTTTGGATTTGCTTGCCCAGAACAACGCTCAGATGCAAATGCAGTTGATTCAGAAAGAAAAGGCCTTGGCAAGGGCAAGGCAGGAAGTCTGTGATTTGAAGGCTGGGTTCTACGGATCGGACTGGCAACTTCGTCAGGATATGCAGAAAAACCAGATTTGGCTATTTGATGGAAAAAAACAGGAGATCCTAGCCGAAGCTACCATTCAAAAGGTGGTGGCCTATGTATTATAAACCGACAAACTGCAATTTGCGTTTAGGGTTGCTTTTCACCTTGCTTCAGGGACAGATGTCGTAATTTGTTTTAATCGCAGGGATTTTGAATCGTCTAGTGTAATGGTTCGAAAATTGGAGGTGAATGGAATCTATTTGTCGACAAAACGTAGTGATCGTTTGCAAACTCGTTTGCTGGCAAGATTTATCTTGGATCACATTTCGGAAACAATTATTCTTCCAGAGTGTGCCGGCTGGATGGATCATCTTTATTATTTTTGCGATTTTGCCCTTAGTCATCAATTGAAGGGAATTGGACTTTCGGCGCCATATCTGGACCGTTGTTTTAGCGAATCATCGTTTGAGCCAGAGGCGGCAAAGTTAGCTGTTGCTTCACTTTTTTCAATGTTGGGGCGGGAAAATGCGACGTTACTACTGACCATTACGGCGGGAAGTTTGCTTTGCACTCCGTTAAAAGCGAGGGGATATTGGCCTGGAGTTTTGTTTACTTTAGAGGGGGATGGTAATACTGTGGCAGTAATAAGGAAGTGGATGCAGCCGTGGCAACAAGAATTTTGTTCACCACTTAGGAATAGGAAAGACATAACAGCGGCCATTTGTGGCAGTCAGGATGAAGTGCTTTTTCTTCTGGATGAGGGAACGAGATACTCACTGAATTTAAGCCCTTTTTTGAGTATGCTGGGGGACGCTGGCGAGTTAGAGGTCAATTCACGAATTACTCAGCTAAAATCTGTTCCAGTACTTATCACTAATAGGAGTTCTGTGTGGAAGAAAAATGGTCTTTCGCTGCTTAATTTGCCGTTTACCCAATGGAGCAGTTGGGGGCAAGTTGATAGGAAACAGGTTTCAGGTTTTTGGCACTCTTTTTGCGATTTTTTGAATGGGACATGCAGCATTATAGATGAAAAACTAAAAAAAACAGATATTTATCCCTATCCGGGAAAAAATTATCATCAGGTTTATCGTTGGCTTATTGAGGCTTATGCGGCATTTACTCATTTTTTGGAAATGCTTATGGGGCACGGTAATGTTTTATCGGAGGATGAGTTTTCAAGGTTTGTCAGCACATGGTTGCAAGGGGTTGAGCAGCAGAGTGCAATGGATTTTGGTGATTTTTTAATTTCTTGTCTTCAAAAAGAGAGGAATGTGGGACAGATTGCTTTTGTGGGCTTGGGGGCATTTGAACCTGATGTTGCTACGAAGCTGACTTTTCAAGTGGATTTTGAGTGGGTATACATACCAGTAGATGTTTTTGTATTTTTAGTACGGAGATTTTTGCCTGGCTGCTCTGAAAAAGAGGTTTACGTTTCTTTGACGGAGTCAGAATATGCAAAGCCAGGGGAGGGTTGCCATGTATTTCCAAAAGCACCATTAAGGGCAAGTCAGAATGGTATACGTGAAAGAATGGCAAGCATAAGAAGATCATTGTTGCTGTCTGAGGCGGAATTTTTATTGGAGGTGTAAAGGAAAATGGTGGTGAAAAATTGTAAGGTTTCTTTGGGTATGTCAGCGAATACTGAGATACGCTATGCTTTTGATTCCCGCTCAGAAAATAATCATATGTTGTTGCTTGGTATTTCCGGTTCTGGAAAAAGTACCCAGTTAGAGTGCATGGAATCTGATGTCATTAATTTTGGCAAAAAAATAATTGAATTTGATTTTTCAGACAGCAGTTTTGCGAAGGCTTCATTAGCAAAACAAAGCCGTACTATAAACATAAGAAATGATTCTAGTATTTCTCCCTTAATCAAAAGGTGCAATGTTTATGGTCAGCTAGAAGATACAGTTGATTTTTCCAAAAGAATCACTGATTTGCTTTCTGGGGCATTACGTTTTAAAGCACTGCAACAATCTTTACTATATGATGCAATAAAGCAGGCATCAACTGGGTGCAATCAAATAACATTTTCTGATATTTTAGATTGGTTGAGCTTAAGCGACAGTACATCTGCGATAAGCATACGCATGAAGCTTCAATATTTTGCAGACATAAAAATCTTTGAGGGGCGTGAGGCAAATGGCTGGCAAAAGTTGTTTCAGCATCCAAAACCGATTCAGATATTATCGTTGTCAGGTTTTCGGTCAGATGAGAGGAAAGTTATTGCCGAGTTACTGCTGGATGACTTACGTAGTTACTTGGTAGAATATGGTCCAGGGCAAAATGATTTTATTTTAGTTCTGGATGAATGCCAAAATTTGCGTCTTACATCTGGTATGCCTACTTCATTTTTCTTGTCGCAGGGTCGTAAGTATGGCTGTGGGGTTTGGCTTGCAACACAGAGTCCTCAATATTTCAAGAGAGATGAATTGGCGCAACTATATCAGCCAGCTTTAATCTTGAACTTTCAGCCAAATGCAGAAGAACGGTCGAAAATCTGCCGTAAACTGGCAAAGGATGAAAAGGAAAGAAAGAGGCTGTTGGAAATGTTCGAACAACTGGGGCGAGGACAATTTGTAGCATCAGGTCGATTTCTAAAAAAATCAGGTATTTTATCAAATCGAACACATTTGTTGATTGATAATCTACATACATTGTAACTTCATAGGACTACAATCATAAATTATATCGGTAGAATATAAGAAATTCTTTAGCCAGTTTTAGTAATTTATCTCATCTTATCTAGAATCCTTAGGGTGAGAATGGCTTTGATTTACTAATTATATTTGTAAAATAAGGAGGGTTTTTGATTATGCAAAAGGAAATTAAGTTGGAAAACAAATGTTTGTTAACGATTGAAGAAGCAGCCCTATATACCGGATTAGGGCAAAATAAACTTCGTGACATTAGTAACGGTGATAATTGTGATTTTGTGCTTTGGAATGGTGCCAAACGAATGTTCAAACGAGAGAAACTAAAAGACTATTTATATAATGCATACTCAATTTAGAAGTGTAAAATTTATCATTTGCAGGCTATGGGTGGGATTGTCTGCCCATAGCCTTCTTGGGGTGCAAAAAAATAATTTGTAATGAGAATAAGTAATATGCAGGACACAAGATAGTATTTCATATGAAGGAAAGGAGTAGAACAGCATGGCGAAAAGATATGACAAAAATCACCGTTTATTAAAAACAGGGGAGGTTCAGAGGGCAGATGGTTATTATACTTACCGATGGACTTCACGAAATGGAAAGCGGCACAGCGTAACAACACGGACATTGGAAGAATTACGGAAGAAAGAGGAAGAAATCAGCAGGGATGTGTCAGATGGAATCAGGACAGATGCACAGAATGTTACCCTGAATGATATGTTTGAATTCTGGAAGCATTTAAAGAGAGGGCTGAAAGATAATACTTTCCAGAACTATTGTTATATGTATGAGCAATTTGTGTCGGAGGATATTGGGAAACTGCGTATCCAAAAGATAAAGAGGTCTGACATAAAGGGATTTTATAATAAACTGGCAGATGAACGCCATCTTAAAATTGCAACAATAGACAATATTCATACTGTTTTACATCAGGTACTGCAGGTGGCCGTTGGGGACAATTATGTGAGGAACAATGTGTCTGACAACATTTTAAAGGAATTGAAACAGAGCCATAACTTTGATGAGAACCATAAAAGGGCATTAACAGTACCAGAGCAGGAAATGTTTCTTGAATTTTTGGCATCTGAAAAAACACAGTACCACCATTGGTATCCGATTTTTACGGTAATGCTTGGAACCGGAATGCGTGTGGGAGAGATATGTGGGCTCCAATGGAACGATGTTCATTTTGACGAAAATATGGTTGAGGTAAACCATACATTAGTGTATTATAATCATAGAAATGAAAAAGGCTGTTATTTCAATGTACATACCCCAAAAACAGCGGCAGGGAATCGTCAGATTCCAATGACAGATGATGTCCGGGAAGCATTTCTGAGAGAAAAAGCATATCAGGATTTTAATGACCTTCGTTGTAAATCGGTAGTGGATGGATATACGAATTTTATATTTATCAACCGTTTTGGACATGTTCAGCACCAAGGGACATTAAACAAAGCTTTACGCCGGATTATCAGGGATTGTAATGACAGGGAATTGTCCAAGGGAAGAAAAAATCCTGTTCTTCTTCCCAATTTTTCCTGCCATTCTCTAAGACACACCTTCACAACCCGTTTGGTGGAAGCTGGAATAAATATTAAGGTGATACAGGAACTTTGCGGACATACCCGTTCTGATACCACACTTGATGTTTATACTACAGTTACCAAAGAGTTAAAACAAAGGGAATTTGGCAATTTTGAACAGAAGTTAAAACAGCAGAAGGAAGAATGGAAACAAATATCTGAAAATCAGGGTAGGTTAAAAAGAATTAGCAGAATTGTCTGAAAGAAGCGTTATGGCAATTCTCAAGTAAATTGGGGGTTAGAAGATCTATTTCCACGGAACAATGGGCTGATTGGGCATACTTGCATGTACAGTTGGCGATTGACACGAGGGTTGATGAATATCCAGTGGATATCTGTTTAGTAACAACCAAAGCGAATTGTAGACCAAATACTCCGCAGCCTGCTGTGCTGGAAATTTGATGCGCCATCAGCTTGCTGTGGGGGATTTGACTGCAGTTATTTAAGGAATTCATTAATTAATAAATTTTATTTGTTGTAAGAATAGAACTTTGGCGATATAATAAAAGCAGAATATTCTTCTTTCCATATAGGGGAATATTTGAGAAAGGAAAGTTTATGCAGAAAAAGACGCCGGATTATGATAATGTGTTCAAGACAATGAAGATGAAACATAAACGTCTGTTTATTGCGGTTATAAATGATGTTTTTCAGAAGGAGTATTCAATGGATACAAAGGTAGAGATTTTGCCTTCTGAGGGATATTTGACTGAAAGCGAGACTGCGGATGGAAGTAAGGAAATAGAGGAACAGATTTCAGATTTTTTAATTAAAATTGGAAGTGAAGTTTACTTATTAGAATGCCAGAGTTATGATGACGGGTCCATGGCAATTAGAATTGCAGAATATGCGTTTCTTGTTGCAAGGCAGTTTGCAACATGGGATATTGGCCATGCCACTATTCCAATGCCAAGGTTTTCCGTGATTTATGTCAAGCGAACAGAAAGAACGCCGAAATCAACAACGCTCACTTTTACATTCCCGGATGGCCAGATTGTAAATTATGAATCTGTGAATGTCATTTTGGAAGAACTGACAAAGGAATACATTGTTGGAAAAAGATTGTTCCCCTATATTCCTTTTTATATCGCAAGATATGAAAAGGACATTATATCAGAGGATAATATAGAGGATGCAGTGGAAGACTTGGAATATTTCAGAGATGAAATGATTCATTTACATGAAGTAAAAGAATTGTCTGATGGTGAACTTATAGACCTCATGGAATTCGTGAATACTATTATTACACATATTACGAATGGAAATCAAAGTGAAGAAAGGCTGGTGAATATTATGGGAGGAACAGTACTTGAAACAAGATCAGAGAGAATTAGAAAAGAAGCAAAAGCTCAAATGATTGTTGAAATGGGACAGGAAGATGGCCTTGATGATGCAACAATTCTGAAAAGGATGCAGGATAAAATTGGTTTGACTTTTGAAAAAGCAATGGTATATTTGGAACAATACAAAAAACAATTTATATAGGATACTGGTGGTGAATGGAAAATGGTTTACTGCAGGCTTTGAGCCTTTATATGAACATGGTATGTGATAGAACGCAGTAATTATTGGGCAAAAGGAGAGATTGATGTACTTTGAAGTTGTACCATTCTTGTACCAATTTTGTACCAATCGGAAAGGGATTTATGGGAATTTTGGTACAGATATGGAAAAAAGTGATATTGTAAAATGGCGTATTTGAGGCTTTTGTGGAGTTTTGAAGACAGGTATATCCGATGTTTTGACATTCCCAACGATGAAAACGCTTGGCGGAAAAGACCAGTAAAATCAAGGGTTTGCGGTACTTGAACTTGTAAACTACAACAAATTTACAACAATTTTACAACGCATAATGAAGAATAATGAGCGTTAATGAATAGTTGTACTCATAAATCCAATTCAATATTTTGTACGATAAGGACATTTTTCTAAAAGAAAATTTTAGGGAAGTGTCCTTTTGTTATGGTCAAAAAACAAAATAGGAAATGGAGGAAATGAACATGAGTAGTACAGCGTTAGGAGCAGAGAAAGCGATTATTTTTATCAGCGATGCACATGAAAAATTCTACTACGAGAAATTGAAAGAGGTCAGG
>CANSYK010000112.1 GCA_947651225.1 uncultured bacterium
GCTTTCTTACTGCTGCAACAAAATTTACAATTACTGTGGAATGTTCCGGCCTTGCACCTGCCATATCAGTAATCTTTAAATTCAAATCCATGATATCTCACCTTGCTTTCTGAAATCAGCCGTAAATAGTAACAATATTTGCATTATATCAAATTCTGTGTTTTTTTCAAGTTTGCGCCTGGGAGGTTGCTGTTTACTCGTTACCAGTAACAGCAGCGTTTTTAGTACTGAATGCACACATTTTGCAAAATTCATGCAAAATGGCGCCACAAAATGCGTACTTTTGGCATAAAGCATACCAAAAATCCTCGAATTTGGCGTGGATGTGAAAAGTACCCGTGAATAGTAACAAGTACCCTTGGGGCTGCAATTGAAGTGAATTAAAAAAAGGTGTTGACAGATAATCATTTTTGCATATAATAATGATTATGACAAAGGCGTCACGAAATAGTAATGAATTTCGTGGCGTCTTTTGTTTTTCTGGAAGTATTTCGGAAAAATTTGTCAACTTTCGTGTCCGGACCACGTTATTAAAAAAATGTAGAAATGAGGGATTATTATGTCAGAAGAAATAATGGCTTATGTAAATGAAAATATTTTTGGCATCTGGTTTTTAATTGGTGCTGCGTTGGTGTTCTGGATGCAGGCAGGTTTTGCCATGGTGGAGGCAGGCTTTACAAGGGCAAAGAGTGCTGGTAATATTATTATGAAAAATCTGATGGACTTCTGTATTGGTACAGTAATGTTTATCTTAATTGGTTTCTCGCTTTTATTAGGAGAGGATTTCATGGGGCTGATTGGAAAACCCGGATTTGACCTTATAACAGGCTATTCCAATTTTGATTTTTCTTCCTTTGTGTTTAATCTGGTATTTTGTGCAACAACTGCAACCATTGTATCAGGGGCGATGGCAGAGAGGACGAAATTTTTATCCTATTGTATTTATTCCGGTGTGATTTCCGCACTGATTTATCCAATCGAGGCGCACTGGATTTGGGGTGGCGGCTGGTTAGCGCAGCGTGGCTTCCATGATTTTGCAGGTTCCTGTGCAATCCATATGGTTGGTGGTGTCTGTGCTCTGATTGGCGCTAAAATCTTGGGACCTCGTATTGGAAAGTTTAGCAAACGCACGGGAAAGCCTCATGCGATTCCGGGGCACAACCTTCCAATTGGCGCTTTGGGTGTGTTTATTCTGTGGTTTGGCTGGTATGGTTTTAATGGCGCAGCAGCAACTTCTCTGCCGGATTTGGCTTCGATTTTTCTTACAACAACAGTAGCTCCGGCGATTGCAACGGTTGTCTGTATGGTATTTACATGGGTAAAATATGGGAAGCCGGATGTATCGATGTGTCTGAATGCGTCTTTAGCTGGCCTTGTTGCTATTACGGCTTCCTGTGATGTGACAGACTGCATGGGGGCTACAGTGATTGGTTTTGTTGCAGGTTTTTTAGTAATATTTGGTGTATGGCTTTTAGATTACAAGTTACATATTGATGATCCAGTAGGTGCTGTGGCAGTTCATATGATGAATGGTCTTTGGGGAACCTTTGCGGTTGGTTTGTTTGCAACATCTACTGCCCCAGGATATGCAATTGCTATAGAGGGCGGCGCAATCAAAGGGGAAGGCTTATTTTATGGCGGCGGCTTTACGCAGCTTGGCCTGCAGTGCGTGGGAATTATAAGTGTTGCAGCCTGGGCAGCAGTAACGATAACAATTACATTTTTTGTAATCAAGGCAACAGCTGGCTTGCGTGTTACTCCAGAAGAGGAGCTGCAGGGGCTGGATATGCAGGAGCATGGTTTATCTTCTGCCTATGCGGACTTTATGCCAGCAGGAAATATGTTCTACTCGGCTGGTACTTCTATCGAAACCTTGAAAGGAGATGTGCCAATGAGCCAGGCGGTTACGGTTGTGGATGCAACGGAAAAGGTGCCTGCTTCCTATCAGGAGACAAAGGAAGAGAGAACGCCGAAATTTACAAAGGTTTCTATTGTATGCCAGCAGAGCAAGTTTGATGACTTGAAAGAGGCAATGAACAGTATTGGTGTACAGGGTATTACAGTAACACAGGTACTTGGATGCGGTACACAGAAAGGTATTACAAGTATGTACCGTGGAGCTGAGTTAGATGTGATTTTGCTTCCTAAGATGAAGGTGGAAGTTGTTGTCAGCGCCGTACCAGTTGACAGGGTAATTGAAACGGCGAAAAAGGCTCTTTATACTGGGCATATCGGTGATGGTAAGATTTTTGTTTATGATGTCGAAGATGTTGTAAAAGTCCGTACTGGCGAACGTGGATTTGATGCGTTGCAGGGGGACGATTAAGGTAGAAAAGTTGGCGGGGATGCTTGTAAAACAGGCAGCCCTGTTGTATAATTCAGGCAGAAATAAAACGAGACAATTTTTGACTAAGGAACTGTAAATAAATTAAATGAACAAGTTGTGAAGAATGTTTTTCCGAGTGCAAAGAAAAAAATGTAGTTCTACGCTCTGCTTCGGTCCTTGCTAAACAAGCGCCACTGGCGCTTAGCAACGTAGCGGGCTACGGAGAGGCTTTTTGATGGTGCAATCGAAAAAACAGGCAAGCAAGTTGTTTCATTTCATTATTTGCAGGTCCTAAGGTTTGCAATGGGGTGATATAATGCCAAATATGAATTTGGAGATTACGCAAAAAGCAATGGAGGATTTTAAAAAATTCAGGAATTTATGTTATTGGCAAAGGAAGAGAATTCAGCAAAAACATATGCAAAACTAAAAAAGGAGTATTTATATCTGAAAAGCTTTCTTAATGTGGCAGGGGTTAATCTTACAGATATTGATGAGATTAAAGAATAATGGTTAAAAATTATAAGGAAGGAATGGTGTATAGGTTATATACCATTCCTTCTTGACTTTTAAAGGATAGTCTGCGTATACTAATAAAAATGGGATTGACAGGGGGAGCAGGTATGGGGATTTATTTGAATCCAGGAAATATGGGATTTAAGAGGGTATTGCATTCTCAGATATATGTTGATAAGACAGGAATGCTAGAGTACCTTAATTCAGTGATTGATACAGAGCAATGCCATGTCTGTGTCAGCCGTCCAAGACGTTTTGGGAAGTCAATTACAGCTGAAATGATAGCGGCGTATTATGGCAGAGGATGTGATTCAAAGGAGATGTTTCAGGGATTGCAAATTGCAGGTTACCCTGACTTTGTAAAACATTTGAATCAGTATGATGTAATTTATGCAGATATGAATGACTTTCGCCATAAATTTATAATACCAGGCAAAGGCAATACAAATGCCTTAGAAAGCGTCAGTTTATTCCAGACAGAAATTATCAGGGAATTGAGAGAAAAGTTTCCCAATCAGATATCAGGGGAAGAAATCAGCCTGCCATCTGCTCTTACGCAGATTAGCCAAAGCTCAGGTACACAGTTTGTAGTTATTATTGATGAATGGGATGCTTTTTTTCGTGAAGATAAGGCGGATACAGAAGCACAGGAGGTATATATTAATCTTCTTCGGGGACTGTTTAAAAATGCCAATTCCAGAAAATTTATTAAGCTGGCATATTTAACAGGGATTCTTCCGATTAAAAAATATGGTACACAGTCTGCTTTGAATAATTTTGATGAATTTACTATGGTAATGCCGGAACCTTTAGAGGAGTATGTTGGTTTTACAGAAAAAGAAGTACAGGCATTATATGAAGAATATGGACTGGAGTACGAGGAGGCAAAATATTGGTATGATGGTTATGTATTCGGCGGGAAAACACATGTGTATAACCCGAAATCGGTCGTGGATTCTATCCGCAGGAAGCGTTTTGCAAGTTATTGGACAAGAACGGAAACTTACGAGTCATTAAAGGGATATATCAGTATAGATTTTGCCGGTTTGCGGGAAGATATTGTCCAAATGATAGCAGGAGGCTTCTGTAAAGTGAATCCCGATAAATTTCAAAATGATATGACAACATTCCATGATAAACATGATGTTTTGACATTGTTAATTCATTTAGGATATCTGGCGTATGATTTTGAGGCAAATGAAGTATATATACCAAATGAAGAGGTGCGGGGAGAATTTCGTAATGCGGTGGAAGGCGCCGGATGGGATTCCGTAATGAAATTAATTGCAGCTTCAGAGGAGTTGCTGCAGGCAACATGGTGTATGGACGAAGAGGCGGTGGCAGCCGGGATTGATAAAGTGCATATGGAAAATGCATCAATTCTTTCCTATCATGATGAAAATTCTTTAAGTTGTGTCATTTCTCTTGCATATTATAGTGCTGTCAGAGAATATATTTTAATTCGTGAACTGCCATCAGGAAAGGGATATGCCGATATTGTATTTTTACCAAAGCACTGTTCTTCTAAGCCTGCCATGGTGGTAGAATTAAAGTGGAATGATTCGGCAGAAGGAGCGATTTCGCAGATAAAAGATAAAAAATATGATAATGTGTTAGAAGAATATCAGGGTGATATTTTATTAGTGGGAATAAATTATGATAGAAAGACGAAAAAGCATCAATGTCTGATTGAAGAAATGGAAAAAACGGAATAGCTTGAAAATCTGTTGCCAGGTAAAAGGGCAATAATAAGTTCCATGTGAACAAAGAGCGAATCCTCAAATCGTAGTTGCGTACAGTTTGAGGATTTTTTTTTATGCTAAATTGAAATGTTATTGGAGATATTACAATTTTTTTGTTCTTTTTTTTCTTCCATATTATCAAGAGCATATTCGATGCACTGAATTACTACTTTATTAAATGACATATTATTTTCATTAGCTAAATTCTGGATTGTATCAATTAACACTTTAGGAAGCCGCAAAGACTTGTTTTCATATTCTTCATAATCTTTTTTGAGCCTGAACATAGATATACCACCTTTCCATTATTTATATTGTTATTGTAATGATAAAAATAATGTGATAGTATAGTATATGTATGATGTATTTGTAATATATTTATAATACTTTTATGATATTTAATCGAGGAGGATAGAGAATGAAAGTAACAAAAAAGGTAATTGCAGGATTATTGACAGCATCTTTGCTTCTGGCAGAGTGCAGCATGATTAGCCAGCAGTCACAGTGTCAGCGGCAAACGCACCAACAGCAACAAAATCACTGACGATTAAGAAAGAGAAGAAAAAGGCACTTGGAGCAATTGTTAGTGAAGAGTTGGACAGTAGAGAGTATACATGGTCAGAAGATGGCAGACTGGTAGGGATTGCATGGCATGGCAAGGAACTGCAGGGAGAGCTTTCTTTCCATTTCTTCACAAAGTTATGCAGCTTAGATTGCAGTGGGAATATAGCTTTGACATCTTTTGAGTGTGGCGGTGATAATGAGCTGATGAACTTAGAAGCGAAAATAAGAGTCAAGTGTTTTTCTGTTGCGCAGGGCACAGATGTCGTCTCTGTAAGGGTGTCATAGGTCTGCCTGGTCTGGAACTTTTGTGCTCGCAGGATGCGCACTGCTGTCAGAATCAGATTGATTAACATTGACCAATTTGAATCACTGTGGTATGCTGTAATTAGAAAGAGCGGTGATGTGCAAAGCAATTCAATGTCGATGTCTGGAAGAAAATGCGGGCGGCGACGGTGAGAAATTAGTGATGGAAAAATTGAGGGAATGGGTGTCAATAAAATTGTCAGAAGAAGCAGATAAATTGACAGAGAGGGGGAGAATATGAATTTATCATGGAAGTACTGGGCAAACCACAAAGGGCGTGCGGCCGCGCTTTTACTTGCAATTATGTCCGGCGTTATGGCAATGACAGCGGGGGCTCTGATTGCGCGCTCTGCCAGTCAGGGCAGTGTGGAGGAAAGCCTGGATATCACAGGAAATTATGACATAATTGCCCTGGTTGAGAATGATTCAGAATTGGGAAAAATTGTTGCTACAGAGGGGGTTGCGCAATATGAAACGATCGTGTGCGGCGGTACCTGTAAGACAGCGTACAGTGAGAAGCTGCACATTGGTTCGATGGACAGGGCGGCACAGGAAATCTTTCACTATGAGCCGGAGCGGGGCGGAAGATATCCTGTAGCTGCAGGTGAGGTCTGTGGTTACCGGAGTTCGTTTCAGGCGCTTGGTGTTGCCCCAGTTCCAGGTACGCAGTTTGAGGCGGAACTTATTGATACGGATGGGAATCCCTCTGGAAACAGGAGTTTCACAATTACGGGTGTGCTCAATGACCAAAAGGACTCGCAAGCCGGTGTTCGTTCCATAGAGAATATGTTGGTTGGCATGGATGAGGATACGGCAGACACTGACTTGCCAGAACTGTTCGTTTCTGCCGCAGATTTGCCAGATGTCCGTACACAGATTGCGCTGATACGTTGTGACCCTGATGTGGTACCATGGCAGCTCTGCAACATATTGGAGAAAAATGGAATCACCGCTGGGGAGAGCGGAAGGGTTGGTTGGCTTTCTCTTTTGGGCGGACAGTTTGCCGAAACAGAGAATGAAATGTATGAAACAATGCATTTTCAGTATCATGACTTTTATTCTTCTTTCGTTATCCCTGTCTTTTTTGTGGCAATTCTGTTTGTTTCTTTTGTTTCCGTTTATGGGATCATGTCGGATGCCATGAGGGACAGACAGAGGCAGATGGGGCTTTTGCGCAGTCTTGGGATGCCTAGACGGCGGGTGACAAGGCTTCTGTGCTGTGAGGGATTTTTCTTTGCCGTGACGGGTGTTGCACTGGGGTATGCGCTTGGCATTCTGTTGTATGTCATTTGTTTTCATGTGGCAAACAATATCCGGGATGTACGCATTTACAGTGCGTTTGGAGCAGACCAGATAGCGTGTGCGATCAGTGTGAATCCGTTTTTGTGGCCGTGGCTGCTTGGAATGCTTTTTTGTGTGCTTGCGGTTATGGTTCCACTCTTTCGTGCCATGCGGCAGTCTCCCAACGAGATGATCTTCCCGGAAAAGGCAGAAGATACTACTGTCAGGGTACACTGGTGGCGCAGGGCAGTGTCTTTCAGGCTTCTCAGAAAGGTGGTTCGGTTGGGGGCGTCAGGGAGCGCCAGTGTCCATGCGCTTATTTTTGTGACAGGATGGATGTTTGTGTTTGGGGCGGTATTTATGATGGGAAATGCATATTACAGTAACGAGAACATCCATCGGGTTGCGGGCGATGCAGATGATGTGGGGACGGACTACATTGCCCACAGGAATATGTACAATGCCATGTCCGGCAATCTGAATTTCAACCGTCACGGGGAAGGGGTTTCTGCAGAGGATATGTATGCACTGGCGCAGAGTACAGATGTCGCTTCGGCAAAGGGCGTCATAGGGTTGCCTGGCCTGAAACTTTTGTGCCCGCAGGATGTGCCACTGTCAGAATCAGAGAATGCAATGGAATCGCTTAATATTGACCATAATATTGATGAGTCAAGGGAAGAACTGTTCCATAAGGCGAAGGAGATATATGGATATGAGCCAGAGGATCGGCTTTACCAGATTCCTGCAGCAGCAGTACAGTCTGAATGGCTCTCGGAGCTTGCACCATATGTTATCGAGGGGGAGCTTGATGACAAAGGTCTTGCCAATGGCTCCAAGATCGTGGCCATTGAGTATCCGGATGCGGAGATGGAAAATCCTTTTGCCGTGGGTGATCAGCTGACCCTGACGCAGGTTGTAATACAGGACCCGCAGACGGAAGCTTTTGATTTTTCAAAAGGGGAAACGCCTCCGGGATGTGAGCCGTCTTTTTCTTTTACAGATGCCAATGGGACTGTTGGGTCAGGCTACGCTTTTGGCAGTAAGGTTGTATTTGAAACAGAGGTCTGTGCAGTCCTGCGTATTGATGATGCGGACATGCAGCGCATGCTGTGTGCCGTGAGTGCTGCATACGGCGGTACAAATGTTGGAGAAGTTTCACCAGGATACCAGTTTCTGTGTGACAGCAGCGCATTGCAGGCGTGGAAGCTTCCGGATGAGCGGTTCACAGATGTTTATGTGGAACTGTCGGATGATGCGGATATTGACCGCTTTGAATCGATGTGGTATACCGTGATCGGAAGGAGTGGCGATGTGCAGAGTATTTCCAACGCTGACGTTCGGATAAAGACACAGGAAACAACAGCGGAAAACCTGTTTTTATTTGTATTTATGGCGGCATTGGTGCTCCTGACTGGATGCATTGGCATGGCAAACGCATACCGGTTTTCTGTCCACAGGAACAGGCACAATCTGCAGATTCTTCGTGCGGTCGGCATGGGCAGGCGGGCAGTGACGCTTGCGCACGTCAGGGAAATGTTCTTTTGGCCGCTTCTTGCCGTTGTGACAGCGGTTGTTCCGATTGGGGTATTTGACATTGTAAGGAGATATGCATATTACTATGCATTTGAGTTAGGACATAATTCTGCTGAGGTGGCAGAAAACGGAAAGATGGTTTTTTGCTGGCAGGCGCGGTTCCCATGGTACATAGATGTGTGGAAGCAGCCCATCTGGTCGGTTATGCTGATCGGTTTTTTGTTCATAGCAGGAATCAATATTGTGTCAGGCACCGCACCAGTTCGCCGGATGCAGAGGCAGAGCATCGTGGACGGCATACGGAACGAAGATTTTTAAACGAAGGGGGGATTTGCTGTGGTTTTGTTAAATACTTTGGGGCTTTCGAAAAAATATGGAGACGGGGAGGCGCAGATTACTGCGCTTGACCGTGTTTCTTTGTCAATAGAAAAAGGAGAATTCCTGTCTGTTATGGGTGCATCTGGCAGTGGAAAATCCACACTGCTAAATCTTCTGGGCGGGTTGGACAATCCTACAGAAGGGGAGGTTTTGTACCATGGGCAGAATATTTTCGATATGGATGATAATACGCTTTCACGGTTCCGGCTTAAAACCATTGGATTTATTTTTCAGGCATACAATTTGATTCCAGAGCTTACGGTACGGGAGAATATACTTGTCCCAAAAGAGATTGCGAAAGAAAAAACGGATGAGAAAAGGTTTACAGAGATTGTAGGATCTCTGGGGATTGGTGACAGGCTTGGGCACCGGCCGGCGCAGCTCAGCGGAGGACAACAGCAGCGTGTTGCCATAGCAAGGGCGCTGATTAACCAACCGGAAATTCTTTTGTGTGACGAACCAACGGGGAATCTGGATCAAAAATCGGGCGAGAATGTAATGCAAATTTTGAAAATGCTCAACAGTGAGTATGGTATTACGATTCTTATGATTACACATGATGAGAATCTTGCAGGGCAAACGACAAGGATGGTTCTTATCAGTGATGGAAAAATTGAAGAAATGGGTGCTAATCATGGATGAAGCAAGAAAACTTAAAGGTGTGTTAAAAATCCTGTCCGCACGAATATCGAATATATTGAAAGGGAAGAACCAGATGAATTAACTTTTACAAAGAGCAAGCGCTTATTACTTCAAGATTAATGCAACACTGTACCAGAGTGTGTTTGAAAATTTATTCCAGGAACTTTCAGCTCCTTACAGTCTGCACTCTATGCTTTGCGCTATATTTGGAGCAAATTTAGTCAATGTAGCCCGCTACACCTCCTAAATTTGCTCCAAATTTCCTACAAAATAAGAAGCACATCTTGCAAAAGCAATTTTCAAACACGCTCTGGAATGTTTCTAATATTGTTCTGCATCTATTATGGTATCAGAAAATTTGTTATCCCAGATAGATTCTTCAATTGTTTGCAGGCAGTCATCAGTATGTTTAATAATATCCTGTCCCCAGAAATGAATGACGGTATAGCCTAGAAAAAGAAGTTTTTTATCATTTTCCAGGTCTCGGGTGCGATTGCGTTCGATTTTTTTGATCCAGTAATCAGGGTTTTTACCTTTCTCAAGACGCAATTTTAATACTTCCCAGTCTTTGCCGTGGAAAAATTCACTGTCACAAAAAATAGCAATTTTATATTTGGTTAATACAATATCGGGAGAACCAGGTAATTTTTTATAATTCTTGCGGTAACGATAGCCTCTCAGCCATAGAGCCTTACGGAGCAGGAGTTCTATGGAGGTATCTTGGCTGTGTATTTTGCTCATGTTTTTGGAGACAGTAGCAGAATCCCTTGCCATACATATCATTCCTCTCATGATTTACAAATGTTTTTATACAATTATTTTATCAAAAAAAGTGGTCAGTAGCAAGAAAAACAAAAACTGCTGTTTTTGCGGCGTCAGGCGGTTTTTGGCATGATGTTTAGAATAGCCGTGAATAATAAATGAGGAGAAAATCTAACGATATAATGAGGAGAGGATTGCAGATAAAATGGACATATGGTAAAATACCAAATGGATGATTTTTAGGAGGAATTTACATGGGGATTTGTTATGATAGATTGTGGAAACTGCTGATAGACAAAAAAATGAACCGTACAGAACTAAAGGAAGCATCTGGTATCAGCTTTAATGTGCTGGCAAGATTGGGGAAAAATGAGCCGGTTTCTTTTGAGTCTATTGAGAAAATATGTTTTACTTTGAATTGCAATATAGAAGATGTTGTAGAAATACAAAGGGATAAAGTTGCAGAGAATGTTTCGAAGAATGATACAACGATTGAATTATTTGCTGGCGCAGGGGGGCTTGCATTAGGTATAGAAAAAGCAGGATTTGACACATTAGGGCTAATTGAATTTGATCAGGATGCTGCGGACAGTTTAAAAATAAATCGTCCGAATTGGTGGGTAATCAATGATGACATTGCCAATATTTCTTGTTTGGATTTGGAAGATTATTTTGGTATAGAGAAAGGTGAATTGGATTTATTGTCAGGCGGTGCGCCCTGCCAGGCATTTTCCTATGCGGGAAAGCGTTTGGGGCTTGAAGATGCAAGGGGGACATTGTTTTACCACTATGCTATGTTTCTTAGAAAGTTGCAGCCAAAAATGTTTTTGTTTGAGAATGTCCGGGGGTTACTGACACATGATCACGGCAGGACTTATGCTACGATATCGAATATTTTTGAACAGGCAGGGTATACGATACAGAAGAAAGTGTTAAATGCTGGTATTATGGAGTGCCACAGAAAAGAGAGCGTTTGATTACAATAGGGATTAGGAATGATTTGATTAATAAGATTACATATGAATTTCCACAAAAGCATGATTATAAACCGGTTTTGAGAGATGTGTTATTGGATTGCCCAGATGGTCCGGGGGTTCCTTATGGAGAAAATAAACGGAAAATATTTGAACTTGTGCCTCCAGGAGGTTATTGGCGGGACATTGATCCTGACATAGCAAAAGAATATATGAAAAGTTGTTGGGAGATGGAAGGGGGACGGACTGGTATTTTGAGGAGAATGAGCTTGGATGAGCCGTCATTAACCGTGCTTACCTCTCCTTCCCAGAAACAGACAGAGAGGTGTCATCCATTGGAGGCAAGACCGTTTACTGTCCGTGAAAACGCAAGGTGCCAGACATTCCCCGATGAGTGGCAGTTTTGCGGGAATGTACAATCTCAGTATAAACAAGTGGGAAATGCAGTTCCTGTAAATTTAGCATATGAAATTGCGATGGAGATACATAAGTCATTGGAGGGATTAAAGTAATGGCATGGAATTTAAGTTTTATATCTGAGAAAGATTTTAAAAATCATGTGCGGGCAACGATTATGAAATATGGAGAGAAACTGGAATCTTATGATTTGAAACGGTTTAACAGTAATCTGATTGATCCTATAAAGCTGATATTTGATAAATCAGTGTACCATACAAGTTGGGAAGAAATTGTAAATAATGAGATTTTCCTGCAGAGGGATAAGTCTAATAATAATGATATTGGATATTTCCATCAGAATATTTTTTCATACTTTGAGGGCTGCGAAGTTCCACAAGCGGGCTGGGATGTAATATACAGAAATCCAGATGGAATACAAATGCCGGATGGGGATGTTGTCCATACGTTATATGTGGAAATGAAAAATAAGCATAATACCATGAATTCGGCTTCTTCAGCAAAAACGTACATAAAAATGCAGGGGCAGATTCTTGAAGATGATGACTGTGCCTGCTTTTTGGTAGAGGCAATTGCGAAAAGGTCACAGAATATTAAATGGACAACGAAAGTAGATGGTAAAAACGTGCAGCATAGGTTAATACGGCGTGTTAGTATGGATCAGTTCTATTCGGTTCTTACCGGCGAGGAAGATGCGTTTTATAGGATGTGTATGGCGCTTTCGGGAGTTATTAATGCTGTTGTAAACGAAGAAGAAAGCGTTTCTGTTCCGCATGATACGGTAATAGATGAATTGCGGAAAGTGGCGAATGTATATGAAGAACAACCAAAAGATTTAGCGATGGCGATGGCTGTATATATGCTTGGATTTAATACCTATATGGGGTTTGGGGATAAAATGGAACAACGGTTTGGTAACGGAAGTGGAAATGATGGGATGCTTAAAAGCATTTATGGGTATGCAAAAAGATTGGAGTAGTAATTGTGTGTTTGATGCTGTAATTGGAAAAGCAGGCAAGCAAATTGGTTAAATTATAGTAAACGCATAAAATACATGCGTTAACTATAATGGATGCGCACGGAT
>CANSYK010000113.1 GCA_947651225.1 uncultured bacterium
GGCTGGAACAATCTGTGGTTGTTCTCAGAGCGGTGCGTCGGTGGCCCACTTTGACCCCCTTTTCTTCTGGTGGGGGGGGGGGGGGCCCCATTAACCCGAACGGACAAATTGTTTTGACAAAAAACAACCCACACCACAACTCGTCTTTATTTTTAATCCAAACCACGCCCTGGCAGGAAGGAGACGCATCTATGAAAGTTGAATGCAAAATCAGTGCAGATTATAAAGAGCCATATGCAATTCTTCATATAAACAAAATGACAGAAACAATTGCAGAAATTATTTCCATGCTGGAAAAAGAAAATGCAAATTCTCTGACATTGCTTGCAGTAAAAGACAGAAAAACTTATTTTATCAAACCGGAAGATATATCATTAGTACGTACTGAAGGCAGAAAAATTGTCTGTTACGATAAACTAAAAAACCGATATACGTTAGATAAGCCCTTATATGAATTGGAAAACATACTTGATATTTATTTTGTGCGTATTTCAAAATCAGCGATTGTCAATATCAACCAAATCAATCATGTAGAAGCAAGTTTCAATGGAACAATGGAGCTGGTAATGAAAAACGGTGTCACGGATTATATTTCCAGAAGTTTTCGCAAAAGTTTCAAAGAAAGGTTGGGATTAGAATGAAACATACTGTTAAATTAGTGATTACGTATATTTTATATGGTATTTCTTTTGGCTGTACATTCTTTGTGATTATGTGTTTAGCCTACTTTGTAGGGGGTGGAGAAGATTTCTTGATGCCAATATGCAAAGATTTTGCAAGGCAGTCTATAGGCGCCATGATTGTAGGCATTGCCTGCGGCAGCACTTCCATCGTCTACCAATTTGACCATCCTTCTGGATTTTTGAAAATAATCATACATTTTTTTGTTGGAATGGGCGTTTTCTATCCTGTCGCTATTTATTTAGGCTGGATTCCTTTTTATCCAGACAGGGTACTCCTTACTGCCTTGCAGTTTCTGTTCTCATGTGGTATTTTCCTGATAATCTGGCTTTGCTTCTATCTGTTTAACCGAAATGAAGCAAAAAAGATTAATAAAAGGCTTAGGGAACTTGAACAAGATCACACTGCAGACAACAGCTAAAACCTCTTAGCTGTTATAGTCTCATCATTCAGAACCATGTCCTGTATCAGGAATTTTGAATCCTCCATGTTCCATCTCATATACGGCATCACACAAAACCTCTATATCCTCTTTATTATGGCTGGCAAGTATAACTGTTTTTCCTTCTTTCTTTAATCCTAAAAGAATATTCCGCACATCATTTACTCCCTGACTATCAAGTCCGTCCATTGGCTCATCCAAAATCAAAATATCCGGGTTTTCCATAATTGCCTGGGCAATACCGAGCCTCTGCCTCATACCAAGTGAATACTTTCCAACTTTTTTGCGGCTGTTGGGATCTAACCCTACCCGTTCCATGCTCTCCCTAATCTGCTCCCTGTCTATCAGCTTACGGATAGACGCCAAATATTCCAGATTTTTATATCCTGAATATCTGCTTAAGAATCCGGGATTTTCAATAATAATTCCCATATTGTCTGCAAAGTCAATATCTTTTCCTATCTCCTTTTCCCCTACTACAACCCTTCCGCCTGTCGGTTTTAAATATCCAATCATCGTTTTGAACAAAACAGTCTTGCCAGAACCATTCCTTCCTATAATCCCATATATTTTTCCTTTTTCAAAACTGATGTTAATACGGTCAAGTGCGACTACATCCCCAAACCTTTTTGTTACATTCTCCACACGGATTACTTCTGCCATATTTACAAACCTTTCCTTTCTCAAATATAATCTGTTTCTTTTTTCAAATATTCCCGTCCAATAACAAAACCGGCTGCCAGCAAAGCAGCTTCCGTTACCATTATCACTCCAGCCGGAAAGCCGCCTGTTTCGCACAAGCTGCTTTGCAGATACATCCCCCACATTCCATACATTACATGGGAAACCGCACAAATCCGGCAGCCAATAATAAATGTCATGCCTTCCAACAGGAATAACACCCCTGGAACAAAACGTCTAATGGGGAACAAATCCAACAACACGAAAAACGTTACCATGCTGATACTATGGAACAGCCATAAGGCACTGATTTTTGCAATCAGTCCTGCGGAAAGTAAAATCAATTTCCCCATAACAATATCGCAGGCCAAAACAATGAGCAGGAACAATACTGCTATCTTTATGCCGAATATCACTCTTTTCACAAAATGCCTTTTCCACCAGTCCGAGACTGTTCCATAACGGTACAAGAAAAATGTTTCCACCTTTCTGTTCCTTTCCACATAAAATCCCACTGTCAACAAAAAAATGCCAATCGACAAAAGCCATTGTCCAAAAGGAATCAGCGGTATAACGTCAAAATAATCTGATGATACTCCCGCAAACAGCCTGATAAACATACTTTCCGACATTAACTTTCCACCTCCGTTCCCAAATCAAACTCAACTCTATTTACAAAAAAAGAGGATAACACCATCAAAACGGTAATCGCTGACAAAAATAAAGCTGCTGATTGTAAATAAGACAGCGTCCCGTCTATAAAATTTCCCGGAATCGCCCTTGCCAAAAGGGAAGTTTCCGTATAGCCATCCATCATCCGTAAATATCCAGCCAAATGTACCCCCATTACAGCCACCATTCCTGCAATCCCCGAAAACAGTAATGCGAAAGCATATAAAAGCACTCCCATATTCCAGCGCTTTCTGCCACACCGATATAAAAGCAAGTACATATTCCCTTTCATAAATGGGGCGTCCGCCACTACCAAAAGCCACCCTAAGACTAAAAACAGCATATTCACATAATGCTGCTCAACCACACAAAAGGGTTCCAATATGTTGATTGGCTCTCCTGTGTCAGCCACATACCGCAGGAGGCCGCTCATCCAATAGCCCATAATCGAAAGCCCAGAAGATACCCCATGAAAACCCTCCCGCTTCTTTGCTCCTGCTGAAACATTCCCTTTATGATTACTACAAAGCTACCCATTCCGATACCTCCTCACAAGACCTGCTGTACAAAATATAATAACTGCTCCGCATACGTCCCGGCGGCGTCCCCGTTACCACCGCAGCCAGCAAAAGCGCTGCCACTGCGGCCATCCCGGCAAAAAATCCAACATTCAAGAAACTTCTTTTCATATCCTTCCAAAAAAATCCATTCATATTATTCCACCTTTATCAATTTTCCCTTCACAGCATCCAGATAAATATTCCACGCCGCACCTTCCTCAGTCGCTTCCTGCCATTCTTTATCCTCAGACTCCAGCGCCTCCATCATTTCACTCAATGGAATGTAGATATGCCATGCTGGTGTCAGAATAAGTTCCGATTCCCGAAGTGTTGGATAATATACAAGCTCTGCCTGTGTCAGCTTTACCTCAGAATTACCACAGAGCGTATCATTTTCCAAATATCTTTCCAAAATATCTGTTACCTGTGGAAATGTTAAAACATTCCCTGTTTCAGACTGCTCTGTAATTTTACCACAATAATCATTCAAACTCATTGTTGCTATGCCATCCTCTGTAATCCATGCCGTTCCTCTCGGCTGAACCTCCCCAAGCGCAATCTTGCCAAACTCTGATGCCACTCCCATCATTTCATAAGAAGGTGTAAATACCAGTTCATAAAATGCGGTTCCATCAAGTTCATAATAAAAACCCTCAGAAATATATATTTCCTCAATGTCTAATATTGCCAGTTTCTCCAGAAGAATTTCCTTCGCACGGGAAACGGGAAATTGGGGGGATATCGCTTCACTATCCCTTTTAACATCAATTTCTGGTGCTTTTTTATAAATTGCACCACAATTCTTCTTTAATATTTTATCCTCATAACTTACACATGTATTTCCTGCAAAAGATGCCTCCTTCTTCCCATCCGATAAAAGCATAAAAGAATCATCACCGAAATTTAGCCATTCACCTGGCTTATCCTCTTCATTCATTTCACTTAACTCTTTTTCCCTCTGTGCAAGATATTCTGCGGTAATATCCTGCACTTTTCTGCCTTCGCTGTGAAGCAGTTCCTTCAGCTTTTCCGTATCCCAATCGTCCCGTTCCTGCAAAGTCAATGCCTGGACTGTCTTTGGCACTACAGGAACTTCTGCACAAATCCAAATACCATTTTCCTCCGTTCCGACCAAAGCATCGTAACTTCCGCCTGGCTCAGCTTCATCTGCTTTTGTTGTATTTCTGTCAGGCTCTTTTGCCACAATATTCTCGACCTCGTCTTCCAAAGAACTTTTCGCATGGTAAACACCGCTGTCTGAAGAAGCTTCCGGTGCTTTCTGGCATCCTGTCAAAACGCAGATCTCTAATACTCCTGCTATTAGTACGCTTAAAAATATTTTCTTCATTTCATATGCCTCCTATAAGGTTATGATATGGATTATACACTTTTTATTCTGCATTTTTTTATTCTGGCGAAATTTCACCATATTTTTTCCGAAATCAGCCCAAAAAGAATATTTATCAAAAAGCTGCCATAAACATATGACAGCTTTTTCAGTGTTTTATAGGTTTTTCATATACAGCACAATCTCTGTTTCCATATAATTGTTTTTACAATGCATTTCCATATCGCCATGATATTTTTCCACAATCCTCTGGACGTTTGTAAGCCCTATGCCATGCCCTGTAAAAGACTTCTCCGACAATCTGCGTATTTCGCATGCGCCGTCAGGAATCCCCATGCAGCTATTTACCATATACAGAAACAAAACGCCGTTCCCTATCCGCATATTGAGCTTTAAAAATTGCTTGTCTGTCTGGATAGATGCCGCTATCGCATTGTCCAAAAGATTTCCGACAATTACATTGAAATCAAAAGATTGAAGATTCATTTTCTCTGGAAGCACAATATCCGTTTCCACCTTTTTTAATTCTTCTTTTGCCCTTTGCAGCTTGAAATTCAGCAGGCTGTCCAAAGCTTCATTCCCAGTATAAATATGTTCTGACGGATTCTGCATAAACTCCTGCATGGAATCAAGATACGCAATCAGTTTTTCCGGTTCTGAACCCTTTGCCAATCCCTCAAGCGCCAGCACATGGTTTTTCATATCATGCCTTAATGCCCTGATACGGCTCTGCGACTCCTTCATAAGCTCAAACTGGTTCTGGTAAGCAATCGTCTGCTGTTTATAAATATCCTGTTCCCTTAGCTGTACATAATTTTTAAGCAAAAAATGATACAAATAAAACACACACAGATTAAGTATCAAAACCACAACACACACAAATACCGCTGTCAATCTGCCAATGCTTCCATACATCAGCCCCCAAAATACCATCACGCTTAATGTGGGAATTGCAGACAACAAAAACATCTGCTTTCTATCAAGCTCTTTTTCCCTGCTTTCTTTTGGATCGGGAATATGGCAGACAACCATCACGCAAATCAGCAGGAGCAAGGCAGAAATTGCACTCTGCTGCATTCTAATCATCTCTGAACTGGCAAAGGATACAGCCACCCCATTGCCTATATCCATGCAGAAATAGACTATAGAAATCCATATTTTTTTCTCCCATGTCCCACGGTAAAAACAAGCCACCCCAATAATACCCGCCAAATTACACATTTCATAGAAAAGTGATACATGAAATACACGGTAAGCGGCTGTTGTAAACAGATAGTATCCCACAAAAACTATTTTCCATATCAGCCTGTTCTTATCCTCTGTAGGCAGAAAGGTATCCAAAACCTTTTTCAGTAACGCTGTGTGCAAGATACTCACAATTAAAATCATTGGTAATTCGTATCCTATTTTATAACACATTGTACATTTTTTCCTTTTCATGCTTCTTTCAAGCACTTCTTTTAGCCGGGCAACGGAAATTGGCTTTACAAGAAACTCTAATGGCTGCATTTTGAAAAGCTCCATCGCATAACCCTGCTTTGAGGAAATATAGACGATGTGGGTATCTGTATCTTCCATCTCGTCACGGATAAAAGCCCCTATTTCAATGCCATTTTTTTGTAACAATTCAATATCAAGAAAAAGAAGATCCAATCCAACCCCTTTTTTCAAATCACGCTCCAAACTTTCTCCACTATACCATACCTCTATTTCAAATTTTACCGAAATATCTGCTGAAAGCCCTTGAATCTGTTCCTCCAGCAAAGAACACAAAACTTTATCGTCATCACATATTCCGACTCTGTACATACTATCTCTGCTCCTTTAAACAATATCGTTCCTATTGTACTTTACCTTTAACCTGTTATCAAGGTTCAGCACGATGAAAAATAAATTTTCTTTTTTTGACGGTATTGATTTTTTATCTGGTATTTTTTATAATAAGTGCGTCAAGCCTAAATGATGAACGACTCCATAAGCTTATATTTTGTAATAGCAAGGAGATTACAGAAGTGTTTAACATAGCAATTTGTGATGATGAAGATATCCTCATCAATGAATTAAAATATAAATTGAAAAAGTATGCCGATGAAATGGGCAAGGAGTTTTTCTTTTTCGTTTATCACGATGGAAGTGAACTGCTTGCAGCATACCAGTCTGATTACGACCTGATTTTTATGGATATAAAGATGGAAAATCTAAACGGCTTAAAGACTGCGGAGAAAATCCGCAAAATGGACAGCACCGTTGGGCTTATTTTTCTTACCTCTTTAAAACAATATGTTTGGAAAGGCTATGAATACTGTGCGGTCAATTATCTCTTAAAGCCTATTCCGTACGGTATTCTAAAAACGGAACTTGACCGCTACTTTGCACGCTATCAGGGAAAAGACGAACCATATTTTAGTTTTCAGAATAACAACGGAAAATACAAGGTATTGTATAAAAACCTCTGCTATGCAGAAACTGAAAAACGAAATATTATGCTGCACTTTGAGGGGCAAAAACAAGTCATCTATAAGAATATGAAAGAGGTATCTGCCCTGCTTTTAGAGCAGCCTCAGTTTGCCTGCCCACCCCAGAGCTTTGTAGTCAATATGTCCTATATAAAAGGCGTAGAGGGATTAGAACTTGTTATGACTACGGGCAAACGTATTCCGATCAGTCAGCCGAAGCGTAAAGATTTTATGATGAAGCTGACAGACTATTGGGGGATATACTGTAATGTGGTTATATTATTTTTTGGATATTATATCCACAATATCAGAGTCATTGGTAATGCTTGTCATTACGGAATGTTTTTGTAAAGTGTCCCGATTCCCCAAAAATATAAGCAGAATCATTTTGGCTGGCGCTTCTGCAGCATTAGTGATTTGTTTGACATTTCTTACAGATTTGGGGGCTTTGAAAATGTTTGTGGTGCTATCCGCAACCATTGCCCTTATCAAACTGTGCTATCGGATTTCATTCCATGAGAGCCTCATTATTATGGAAATGTCTTTTACCATAATGAGTATACTCCCTGAATCTTTGGTTACAGCGCTGATGAGCTTTCTATACAATGGCGATATTACAAATACCATTGGTAATATCGTTATCCCAAAATGGGAACTGTATGTTTTTTCCATTTTGTTTCGCTGCATATGTCTTGCAGCCGCATATTATCTGCTTCGCAATTTCCGTTATTGCCTGCAGCAAAAGGATGCCTTGGTTTTGACTGTCGGTTTCCTGTTGGCGTTTTCCGTTTCGTTTGCCAGTGCATACGGTTATTTGAACTTACAGCGGGAAGATACCCTTATTTTGGATTTGGCCACATCTGTACTTGGTGTGTACTTTATCATGCAGTTTCTTTATACTAAAAATGTTTCCTTTCTCCGTGAGCAGGAGCAAAAAGACAAAATGCAGATTGCACAGCTTAATCGGCAATTTAATTACTACCAGAAAAAACTCAGGGATGAAGAAAAGGTGTGTTCCGTTTATCATGATATGAAAAACCATCTGCTTGTGCTGGAGGGAAAACTGCAGCTTCCGAAACAGCGGCAATGATCGAGAAGCTGCAGTCACAGGTAGCAATGTATGAGGATTATGTGCATACGGGCAATGATATTCTCGACATTATTCTAAAGGAGAAATCAGAGCTTTCCAGAGAAAAGAAAATTGCCTTATCCGTTACTGTAGACCTGAACGGTATGGAATTTATTGAGCCGCTGGACATCAGCACCATTTTCGGGAACGGACTTGACAACGCAATTGAGGCAAGCGAAAAGCTCCCTGAGGAACAGAGGGCAATCCTTGTGAAAGCAGGGAGGGTGCGTAATTTCTTTTTTGTTCTGATTGAAAATAACTGCCTGCCAGAAAACAAAAATACAAAGAGCCGTACTGCCAAGCAAGATGATTTTCTCCACGGCTTTGGCATTTCTAATATGAAAAAAGCGGCTGAAAAATACGGCGGCCAGTTGACAACCAAATGTGAAAACGGCAAGTTTACATTAAAGATCTTAATTCCAATCCCATAATTTTGTATCGCTTATAAGCCTGTTGTCTACCACAGACAGCAGGCTTTTTATCCCCTCATATTAGATTTTGCGGTGTGGATATTAGAAACTGCACCACATATTGTATCTTTTATAAATATGAAGTGTACGCAAAGTTATATAACGCTGCCAACCTTAACGCCGATGACTGCAAAGAAGCGATGTACCTGATTGGCAGCAGCGCAGGGATTGAAAGAAAGCATGTCAGCCCGTCAAGGGCATTTATTGAATCTCTATCCGTGGATACACAGTCAGTAATGCTTTATGGTATGGTGGGGCGGTTATCCTGCTCGCCTGTATCCTTGTGATTTATGGTGTGTTTTATCTGTCAGTCATTGGCAGAATACATCAGTTTGGGCAGCTTCGCACGATTGGAATGACAAAGAAACAGATAAAAAAGTTTATTTCCCAGGAGGGCGGTATTTTGTATCTCCGCTCTGCCCCTATCGGTATCATGGTTGGCGGCATTGTAGGATATTTCATAATACCAGACGGCTTTCACATCCTGAATACCCTGCTGATCATTGCCCTTGTATTTATTGTCGTCTATCTTATCACAATGCTTTCCATGCGCAAACCTGCCCGTCTTGCGGCGGCGGTTTCCCCGATGGAGGCACCCCGCTATGTGCCGCAGGACGGAATGAAAAAGACTGAAAATAAAAAACGATGCCGCAATCTAACCCCAATGGGGTTAGGTGTGATGAACTTCGGGAGGAACAGAAAAAAAGCAGTTATTACAATGTTTTCTCTGGCTTTGGGCGGTATTCTCTTTATGACGGCAGCAACCTATATGTCCTCTTTTGAGAAGGAGAACTATGCAAGACAAGGTTACTTTGCAGACGCAGAGTTTCATATCGGATATTCACAGTCTGCTATCCAACTGGACGAAAACGGTATGAGCGGTATGCAGGCAGCTATGCCGATGGGTGATGAAATGGTACGGGAAATCGCCGCTATTGACGGTGTGGAAAAGGTAACGGAAATCAAGAGCTTCGGTGTCCGTTTTGACTACCAAAAAAATGATGAATATGGCAACGATGATATGATCTATCCTCTTACCGAAGAAGAAACGAAGGAAATCAGCAAATATCTAGAAAAAGGAAGCGCTGACTATGACAAGCTGATGAGTGGCGATTATATCCTTACGGCAGGCAATGGTAATGCGGTAGAGATTTATGGCTGGGAATTTACCACAGGCGACAAAATTACGCTGCATTACTATGACGGCAGCAAAATGGCAGAAAAGGAAGTTACGATACTTGGCGTCCTGAATGACCAGTATGTGATCGACCATAACGGGCTTGAAGGATGGTTTTTAATGCCCGAACAGGCAGTCTTAAATTGGCTTTCGTATGACAGCCTAAATGCCCACCTGCTTGTATCAACCAAAGCAGATAAAGAAACGGCAATCGGAGAATCTCTTACAGAGATGTTGTCAAAAAAGACCGAGTTGAGCCTTGAAACCCTTGCTGACCGAAAAATAGCTTATGCACAAACGGCAAATCAGATGTTCGGAGCTATTAGCGGGCTCGCTATTTTTATTATGATGTTCAGTATTTTGAGTATGATGAATACGCTGATTACAAATATTGTTACCCGTAAACAAGAACTTGCCATGTTGGAATCTATCGGCACGCTATGCGGTTATGTACTCAGCAATATGCTTTACACGATGGGAGCATTTTATATGGCATTTCGGTTTCCTGTAAGCTTTGCCCTTGCTTATGCGGGTGTGCTGATAGCTGTTCCACTTGTTATTACCTTTGTATCCATGAAAATTTTTTCAAAAGAAACTCTTGTAGAGCGTCTTAGAGAAATGGAGTGCTAATGAAGGAGTATCAAATAAAAATCAGCCGTGAATAGTAACAATCTATCTGGTGATTCTTTGGATCATGTTCAGAAATAGGTTGTTTTCTAGCTAAAATTTTTATATACTATAACGGAAAACAAGGTGTTTATAAATGATAAGGAACTGTAAATAAATTAAATGAACAAGTTGCGAAGAATGTTTTTCCGAGTGCAAAGAAAAAAACGTAGGCGTAGCGGGCTACGGCGAGGCTTTTTGATGTAGCAATCGAAAAAACAGGCAAGCAAGTTGTTTCATTTAATTATTTATAGGTCCTAATAGATAAAAATGGAATGAAAGGAATATACGAATGGAGAGAAAATATTATATAGATAATTTAAGATGGTTGGCAATCCTGTTGCTTTTTCCATTCCATGCGGCGCAGATTTGGAGTGGAGGCGAATACAGTGGGTTTTACATATGGTCAAACACAAACACCGCTCTTTATGTATTTTCAACTGCTGTGTATCCGTGGTATATGACCTCTTTGTTTGCTATTGCAGGTATGAGTTGTAAATATTCTCTTCTAAAAAGAACAAATAAACAATTTGTTGTGGAGCGTATAAAAAAATTAGCCATTCCATTTTTCTTTGGATTGCTTGCACTTGTTCCTATAATGACCTATACTGCAGAAGTATTTTTTAATGGATATACAGGCACTTACTGGCATCAGTATGAATTGTTTTTTACGAAGAAAACCGATTTAACAGGATATCATGGAGGTTTTACTCCTGCACATCTCTGGTTTTTACTTTATTTGTTTGTTATTTCTTTGACAGCACTACTAATTGTTCGCTTGCAAAAAAAGTATTTACCGAAATTTAGAGTGGGCAGCCTTTCATATTTCTCCATTATTTTGCTATTTGTACCAGAGTGGATTTGCCTATATGTCCTGAATATAAGTGGGAAAAGCTTAGGGCAATTTATGATACTGTTTTTGTTTGGATACTATATCCTTTCGGAAGAAAGTATTCTGCAAAAACTACAGCAATACCAGTTTGTAAGTCTGGCGTTTTGCATCCTGTCAGGCAGCCTATACACTTATCTGTACTGTTTTGAAAATATTCGAAACATCTGGATAACTGGACTCTATATTTTTTTCGGCTGGATGGTAATTATTATGTTGCTTGGTATAGGGCAGTCGAAGCTGAACTTTCATAACCAGGTCAGCATTTATTTAACCCAAACGTCTTTCCCTGTTTACATTCTCCATATGCCAATTCTGGTCGTAGTAGGTTTTTTTGCCCTGAAATTGCCTATTGGTGTTACAGGGCAATTTTTATTGATTGTATTGATTTCGCTTATTGCAACATTTTTAATATGTAAAATCGTAAAGAGAATGCCTGTTTTACGTTTTTTTCTCGGAATGCCGAAGCAGAAATTATGAAAATGCTCTCGTTAATTTAAACAAACAACTTCCCGTTTATTGGGAAGTTATAGTAAACGCATAAAATACATGCGTTTACTATATATATCATCCATTTAATGATAAGTCCTTGCAAACCCTTTAAATATAAGGCTTTATAGAGATATAATAAGCTATATAATTTTGCTTGTCCACTATTTGCAGTAGTGACGGCTTAGTTTTTCTTGAAAATCCTGCGCAAAAAATTAGGTTAATACCGGCCATCAATCTAAATCAAACTCAGCTGTAACTGTCTCTTCATCGGCATTTCCTTCTTTTCGGCTTCCTTTTTCCTTGTTCCTAACCCAATATTTTTGTACTATTCTGTAACGGCCTGCCTCTAAATCTCCATACGCACGTCCTATATCAATTCTGTAACTACTTTCATCTCCTGATAAAATTTGTATGAGGCCTAAGTTAAATGCTACGGAATTTAACCGTGGCACTTCGACAAAGGATCCGTCCTTTAAAACCTCCAGAGTATACTCTTCACCGGTTTCAATGTCTTTCTCCGTTTTGTTAAAAATAGCACCCTCTACAATAGCGGTCTCATCCTCGGTCAGAGCCGCACTCATTGTTACTAATCCATCCTCCCCGGCTGTCTGCTTTTCCGTTTCTCCTTCACACCCGGAACAAATAAATAACTCAAACTTCCCACATCAAAAATGGGATGCGCACCTTGAAAAATCAATACT
>CANSYK010000114.1 GCA_947651225.1 uncultured bacterium
ATAAAATAAGGATGTAACGGCTTTTTGCTGTCTATACACTGTCAAAGACGGGATTCTACCACTTTTTCAAACACCTGTCCAACCTTAATCATTTCCCATCACTATATTTTAATAATCTGATGTTGCTATTCATGGCTGTTCTAAACATTGACACATCTGTTTCCTGGTGTTATTATATGTAGTATTAAAAACCATATCATTTTGATTTGAAATCTATATTTTATCAGGAGGCGCTATGTCATATTTAATCCTTTGCGACAGTTGCACAGATTTTACCAATGAAATGGAACAGGATACCCATTTTTTACGAATCCCACTTACGCTCCATGTGGGCGAAGATGACATTATTGATGATGAAACATTTGACCAAAAATCCTTTTTAAAAAAGGTGGCAGAGTATCCAGAATGTCCCAAATCTTCCTGTCCAGGACCTGAAAAATATATGGAATATTTTGGGCAGGCAGACGATATTTACATCGTTACACTTTCCAGCCATTTAAGCGGTTCCTACAATAGTGCGGAACTTGCCAAAAGTATGTACCTTGATGAGCACGCTTCTAAAAACATTCATGTCTTCAACTCCAAGTCTGCTTCCGCAGGCCAGAGTTTGATTGCACTAGAGATTGCAAAGCGGGCAGAACATGGGATACCTTTTGAACAGATAGTTACGGAAATCTCTGCTTTCATTGACAGTATGGGAACGAAATTTGTGCTTGAAACGCTTGATATGCTTCGTAAAAACGGACGTCTTTCCAACATTACCGCATTGTTAGTGAATGCCTTAAATATTAAACTTGTTATGACCTCCGACGGAAATGGACAGATTGATAAATGTTCTCAGGCACGTGGCATGAAAAAGGCAATTGTCCATATGGCTGACGCCATTAAAGAGGACGCAGTTGATCCTGCCAACCGTACTCTTTTTATCTCCCATTGTAACAATTCAGAACGGGCAGAACTTGTAAAAAATACGATTTTAGAAAGACTTCCTTTTAAAGATGTTATTATTGCGGAAACAGGCGGCGTCAGTTCGCTTTATGCCGCTGACGGCGGCATCGTTGTGTGTTATTAAAAGCGTACCATCTGCTCAAACTTAGCAAAAAGGCACCGTTTATAATACGATGCCTTTTTTGATTCTGATTTTCTGAAAAAGCAGTCACCCACTAAACAAAACCAATTATTTTTAATCTTTCTGTAATGTAAATAATGTTCCCACCGCTTTATCCTCAAACAAATCATACAGCCGTCCTGGTTTTCTGCCATTCATCAAAACAACATCGATACCAGCTTCATAAGCAATTTCTACTGCATGGATTTTTGTTTTCATTCCACCAGTCCCAAACTTTGAGCCAGCACCGCCTGCCAGATTCCGAATCACATCATCAATTTCGTGTACGACAGGAATCATCTGCGCATCTTCTGATTTATGCGGGTCCTGATCATATAGTCCATCAATATCCGACATAATAATCAAAAGATCTGCATTGGCAAGCGTTGCAACTACTGCGGCAAGGGAATCATTTTCACCCATTTCCAGTTCCAGCTCATCAATAGCAACGGTATCATTTTCATTGACAATAGGAACCGCTCCTACTGCCAGCAAACGCTCTAACGCATTCTCTACATTTTTTCTCCGTTCCTCCAATAAAATATATCTTGTCAGAAGAATCTGTGCCACGGTGATACTGTAATCCGAAAATAAATTGTCATACAAATTCATCAACTCACACTGCCCTATTGCCGCACAAGCCTGTTTTCCTGGTGTATCTTTTGGTCTTTTCACCAGTCCGAGTTTTCCCATCCCAAGCCCAATTGCGCCACTGGAAACTAAAATCACTTCATGCCCTGCATTGTAAATATCTGCCAATGTCTTTACAAGCTGCTCTACTCTCCTGATGTTGAGCCTTCCTGTTTTATGTGTCAAAGTAGAAGTCCCCACCTTGACAACAATTCGTTTTCTTTCACTTATTTTTCTCACATTACTCCTCATTTCTTTAGAAACCAGCCATAAATCAACTAAAGAAATGACGAAAGTTAATTTGTGACAATTTCTTAATAATCTACTGTAATTTTAGCAGCTCCCCTCTTTCATAGATAGCTGTAATTCTTTACGATATTTTGTGTCAATTTTAAGAGTAGAACGTTCCTGCAATGTCTGGTAAACCTTTGGAACCATAATACTCTGGTACGCCGGACGGATAATCTTATCAATATTAATCAGCTCTTCCATCCTATGAGCACTCCAGCCAACAATACGCGCCATTGCAAAAATCGGTGTAAAGAGCTCCTGTGGTATCCCAAGCATATTGTATACAAATCCGCTGTAGAAATCAACATTTGCACTGACGCCTTTATAAATCGCACATTCTTCCCCGATAACCTCCGGTGCAATCCTCTCAATCATGGAATACAACTCAAACTCTTTTTTCTGATGTTTTTCATTTGCCAGAAGTTCCACAAAATTTTTAAAGGCAATGGCTCTTGGATCGGAAATAGAATAAACCGCATGCCCCATACCATAAATCAGGCCACGGCGGTCAAATGCCTCCCGCCTTACTAATTTATGCAGATAGGCACGCACTTCGTCCTCATCCTTTGTATCACTGACATGTTCCTTCAAATCCTGTATCATTTCCACTACTTTAATATTTGCCCCACCATGCTTTGGCCCCTTTAAAGAAGAAAGCGCTGCCGCAATAACGGAATACGTATCTGAACCCGCCGATGTTACTACCCTTGTAGTAAAAGTAGAATTATTGCCGCCTCCATGCTCCATATGGAGCACTAATGCAAGGTCCAGTACTTTTGCTTCTACATCAGTATACTCTTTATTTGGGCGAAGCATCCTAAGAATATTTTCTGCCGCTGACAAACTGTCATCTGGGCGGTGGATATAAAAACTGTCATCACATTCGTAGTGGTTATAGGCGTGATACCCATAAACCGCAAGCATAGGAAATACACTAATTAACATTGTACTCTGCCGCAACACATTTTCCACAGAATTGTCTGTCACCTTATCATCATACGAAGAAAGTGTTAAAACACTCTTTGTCAGGGAATTCATAATATCCTTGCTTGGCGCTTTCATAATGACATCACGCACAAAGTTGGTAGGAAGCCTTCTGTTCTGGGCAAGTATGTTGGAAAATTCTTTTAACTGCTCCTTCGTTGGTAGTTCACCAAACAAAAGCAAATATGCTGTCTCCTCAAAACCAAACCTCTTATCTTTGCGAAATCCACTGGTTAAATCAAAAATATTATATCCTCTGTAATAAAGCTGCCCATCACATGGAATCGTTCTCCCATCCTTTACATCACTTGCTTTAATCAAGGAAATGTTCGTAATGCCTGACAATACACCCTTTCCATTTTTATCACGCAGCCCACGCTTTACACCATATTCTTCAAACAATGCAGCGTCAATCTGATTGTTGTCCACACAGACCTTACTATACTTGCTTGAAAAATCATCCATAATTTTCTCAAAACGATTACTCATAAAATTCCTCCATTTCTGTTATATTCGCATTAATTTTCCAGGCAATCTCAGCAAGCAGTTCCAACTGCTCTTTACTGACTCCCCGGAACAATCTTTTTACCATTTTCTTTCTCTGCTCCCGCATGGCATCAATAACGGGCAATGCCTCTTCTTTTACAATCAGATGTACATATCTTCTGTCGTCCTTTGTGTGTTTTCCTTCCAGAAACCCTTTTTCCACCAGTTTATTGATTGATTTTGATACATACGACTTTGCAATGCCATGTACTTTCACAATATCTCTTGCTGTATCGTATCCTCCTGGTTCTGATAAAACTAAGAGCACCCATATGTCAACCAGACTCAGTGAATATTTTTCCAAAATAGCACTATAGTATGCTTCCTGAAACTTTTTATACTGCTGTCCCGTTAAAAGTAGCTCCACCTTCTCATTCACCCCATCACATTCCTTTCCAAAATATATTATCGCCCTGCCACCTTCATACAATCCCTTATAATAGTATATTATGAAACCGTTCACTTTAGAACCGTTATATCCATTATAATTTCCCAGCTTCCCATTTGTCAAACAATTCATACTTTTTTAAGATTTTACATATACGGTGTTACTATTCACGGCAGCTATCACACCCCTGACATTCCCACGTATATTAATTACAGCAATAACTTTTTATCAGAAAGGATTTTACCATGCTTGCAGAAATACAATTAAAGGAGATTGTTGAACAAATTTCCAATCACTTTAAAAACGAAGAATTATTTCATATAAAAACAGGATACCAAATGCCAGATCAGAATGCCATTACCCACATCTTGCTAAAAATCCGTCAAATCCTATTTCCCGGATATTTCAGCCATGAACTCTCCTGTGATGCCCAAACAGAATATTTTATCGGAAATCATATGATCAATTTGTACAATGAACTTGCTATACAGATAAAGGCAGCGCTTGCCCAGTATAAAAAAGAAAAAACCAGTGAAGAAAGGATTGCAGAGAAAACCGATGAAATCTGTTCCTCATTCTTCACTTCCCTGCCGCATATTCAAACCCTGTTAATAAAAGATATACATGCAGCTTTTGACGGAGATCCTGCTGCGCTTTCCAAAGAAGAAATCATTTTTTGTTACCCGGGATTCTTTGCAATTTTTATCTATCGAATCGCCCACGAGCTTTACCATTTAAAAACTCCGTCCATCCCACGCATTATGTCAGAATACGCCCACAGCCAGACTGGAATTGATATCAATCCCGGCGCAGAAATCGGTGAATATTTTTTTATAGACCATGGCACAGGCGTTGTAATCGGGGAAACTGCCAAAATCGGCAACCATGTAAAAATCTATCAGGGTGTTACGCTTGGCGCACTCTCTACCAGAAGCGGCCAGCTCCTTCGTGATGTGAAACGCCATCCCACCATTGAAGACGATGTAACAATTTATTCCAGCGCTTCAATTCTTGGCGGAGAGACCATAATCGGAAAAGGCGTCGTTGTTGGTGGCAACTGCTTTATTACGGAATCTGTACCCGCTGGTTCACATGTCACGGTAAAGCACCATGATATTAGCATTACAGAAACTTAGCCACCACCCGCACCGTTACCTCGTAGCCTATACATTTGCCTCATCTCCCTGACCCATAAAGAAAAACACATCCTCTGCACTGGTGTGCTGTGACCACTATATATTGTGGTGAAATTTTCCAACCCTAAATATATGCTGTAACTGTTCCTTAACACAGTTACAGCATACCAAGCTTATTTAATACGCTTTCAAACTTCGCCTCATCAATCGGCTTATTGGCATATGCCACACACCCCAAGTCAAAAGCTTTATTTACATTTTCGCCTTCACTTAGCGCAGTTGTCATAATAATAACCGCACTGTCTTCCTCTGCGATACCTCTGTCCTTTTCTGCTCCACGAATTGCACGCAACGCCTGATAACCATCCAGAACCGGCATCATAATGTCAAGACACACTAAATCATATGGTTCTCCCTCATCCATTGCCAGTTCAAAAGCATCAACTGCCTCCATTCCGTCTACCGTTACATCACAGTCTCCATATTTCGACAAAAATTTCATCATAAACTTTCTACTGGCAAAATCATCTTCTGCGACTAAAATTCTCATAAATAACCCTCCATGTCATGCCTTTCCGGCTCATATATTACAATGAACTACAATCGTACCAACACGCCTTTTGCAGCTACATTGCGACAATTGCAAATTCCAGATGCCCATCCTCTTCTATTGTAATCACCAAATAGGTTGGACAGCCCCCTTCCTGCCTTGGCATAGAAATACTGCCTGGATTCATTACTTTCATATCTGAAAAATTTTCCATAAGCGGCATATGTGTATGGCCAAAAATAACGATACTTGCTCCATTTTCCCTTGCAGCCTCTTTCATTCGTTCCGTCCCCATTTTACAGCCATAAAGATGACCATGGGTAAGCCATGCCGTTTCCTTTCCAATCGAAACCACTTGCGTTCCTGGAAGCTCCGAGTTGTTGTCACAATTCCCCCGAACTGCTACAACCGGACAGTCTACCAGTTTTTGAATTCCTGAAAGCGATCCCACATCCCCCAGATGAAGCAACATCTCAAGCTGCTCGCCCCTTTTTCCAAAAGCAGCGATTGCCTTGCGAAGATTCATATTCACCCCATGAGAATCACTGACAACCAGAATCTTTTTTGACATAATTATAAAACCTTCTCCCTTACCAGCTCATCGTACATTGCCAACAAAGCCTTACCACGATGACTTATCTTATTTTTCTCCTCTGGAAGAAGCTCTGAGGTGGTACAGCCAAACTCCGGGACGTAAAAAATCGGATCATATCCAAAGCCATTTGTTCCTTTTTCTTCATATCCAATCTGCCCTTCCACTGTTCCTTGTGTGGTAATTGTATGACCATCTGGGAATGCACATGCAATCACACAGACAAAACGTGCTGTTCTCTTTTCCTTTTCAACTCCCTCCAGTAAATCAATAATATGTTGATTTTTTACGGAATATGGCGTATCTTCTCCCATGTAACGCGCCGAATATATTCCTGGTGCTTTATCCAGATAATCCACTTCTAAGCCTGAATCATCTGCCAGAACCATCTTTCCTGTAATATCACAGATTTTCCTTGCCTTAATAATGGCATTTTCCTCAAAAGTAGTTCCATCCTCAATAATCTCAATATCTTGCAGGTTCTCATCCTTCAAAGAAGAAAATTCAATATTCTCTTTCCCAAGAATCTGGCGTATTTCGTCCATTTTCCCTTCATTTCCCGTCGCTACAATAATTTTCTTTACCTGCGTGCCCATTATGATTCCTCCAGCGCCCATACAACTCCATTGCAAATTCCCTGTGCAATTTTCTGTTGGCCGCTTTCCTTCCTGATAAAATTTAAATCCTTTGCATTGGACATATAGCCAATCTCTATAATTGTTGCTGGCATATCGGCATGCCGCAGAACATAAAGCTTATTTCTCATTATACTGCCACGCTTCCTGAGATTAGTTTCTTTTTCCAATCCATCTAACATAATCGTTGCCAGTTTTTTATTTGTCAGAGCAACGTTATTCGTTTTCCGCTTCGAATATAATGTTTCTATCCCATTTGATGTCGTATCTCCCACATTGGATGCATTACAGTGAATGCTAATCAATAAATCTGCTTTCACCTGCTTTGCCCGTTTTACTCTTTCCTTCTTAGTAATATAGCTGTCATCCGTTCGTGTACAATAGACGATAATCCCCTTTTCTTTCAGTAATTTTTCCAAACGCTTTGCAACCAGCAAAGTATATTCTTTTTCCAGATACTTTCCATTCTGAGAAATGGTTCCCTCATCTATTCCACCATGCCCGGCATCAATCACAACAATCTTCTTTTTAACTTTTTCCGTTTTCTCCTCCGTCTGTTCTGGATCAGATGCTGTCCTTTCCGCCTTGTCTGCGTCCTCATTAGTACTATTTACCTCTGCACAAACAATCTTTCTAGTATCTTCCTGCAACTGCTCCGCAAAACAAATACAACAGAGCAATACAACCAAAAATAACGCTACGCTCTGAACGGAAAGACGGCGCCATTCCTTCAACTCCATTTTTTCATTTCATACCTTTCAAACACTTTCTAAGCTCACATATCGTTTTAAACACTTTCTAGTATACAATATTCCACTTTGATATGCAACTGCTAGATTTCCTACTTATATACACTTTCATCTGTATGAGAGGTTAAAATTCCCCACGTCAAACTGATAGAACCTCAAACTTCCATCGCAGCAAGCTATAGGATATTTGACTTTTGCAGGAATAAAAAAGGATGCAATTTCTGCCAATATTTAGTATAATTAGAAAAGAACATGTTACTATTCATGGCTGATTTCAGAAAATAGCCAAACTCGTTGTGCTTGCACATAAGAGGTTGATTATTTTCTGAAATCAGCGTGTAGGCTGTCCTAAGGAACTGTAAATAATTTAAATGAATAAGTTGCGAAGAATGTTTTTTCGATTGGACCATCAAAAAGCGTAGGCGTAGCGGGCTACGGCGAGGCTTTTTGATGGTGCAATCGAAAAAACAGACAAGCAAGTTGTTTCATTTAATTATTTACAGTTCCTAAATATCATAAGAAAAACAAACGCTGCTGGTTTTGCAGCGCCAGATGGCATAGCTGGATGGTTTTTCGCATGATATTTAGAATAGCCGTGAATAGTAACTAGCACAGTATTCAGAAAGAATCTAAAAGGAGATTGCTATGATAAAAAAATTGGATTTAACTGGTTCCTGGCATTTTGCCATGGACCCTGCCAAAGAAGGCATCAAAACTCAACAGCATCTCACCCAGCCAGAAGATACCATCTCTCTGCCTGGTACAACCTCACAGGCAAAAAAAGGGACGCCATCTGATCTACGAGAAACCGGCTGCCTTACTGATCCCTGGCTTTTTGAGGGATATGCCTGGTACAGCAGGGACATTTCCCTGGAAGACGAGGATCTTGGAAAAAATATCTTCCTCTATCTGGAACGGACACGCATGACAAAAATATGGATTGATGACATCTTCGCCGGGGAATTTGACAGTCTGAACACACCACATAACTATGAACTTACAAAGTTTATCACAAAACCACAATTCCGTCTTACTATTTTAGTTTCCAATGTAGATTATCCAACAAAGGGTGGCCATCTGACCTCTCCTGATACACAGACAAACTGGAATGGAATTATCGGTGAAATTGCCCTGCACATATTTGACTCTGTTTACCTTTCCAAAGTAAAAACATTTCCAGATATTGATACCAAATCCGTGCTTGTTACCTTTGATACAATTAACACAACAGGTGCATCTTTCACTAAAACAATTACTGCAAAAGCATTTCTGACAGATATCAATGGAGATGCCGGGGCTGCTGCAGAAGAAGCAGAGTTTTCTATCGATTTTCCTGCCGGAAACAGAATTTTTAATTAATGGAACCCCTACATTTCTCCGTGGAAAGCATGACGGACTGATTTTCCCACTGACTGGAGCAGTTCCCGCAACAGTAGATGAATGGATTCTTGTTATGAAAATTTCCAAGTCCTACGGGATTAACCACTACCGTTTCCATACCTGCTGCCCTCCTGACGCTGCATTTGCCGCAGCCGATTACCTCGGAATCTATATGGAACCGCAACTTCCTTTCTGGGGAACACTGACCGCTCCCGGAGATGAGAACCACAATGAGGAAGAACAGCAGTATCTGATTGCAGAAGGCTACCGCATGATGGAAGCGTTTGGAAACCATGCCTCTTACTGTATGATGTCCCTTGGAAATGAGCTTTGGGGAAGTAAAGAACAGATGGCACAGATTATCCGTGATTACAAAAAGATAGATTCACGCCATCTATATACACAGGGTTCCAACAATTTCCAACACACCCCAGTGCTTTTGCCAGAAGATGATTTTTATGTCGGAGTACGCTTTAGCAAGAACCGTTTAATTCGTGGCTCTTATGGAATGTGCGATGCACCACTTGGCCATATCCAATGGGAAGAGCCTTCCACAACACATAATTATGATGATGTTATTTATCCTGACAATACGGAATCCTCTGCAGCAGACGAAACAGAAGAAATCGAAATCCAATATGGCACTGGCGTCAAAAAGGTAAAGGCCGCAAAGGGTGAAGGGGTACTTGTACCTCATATTCCTGTTGTTTCCCACGAAATCGGACAGTTTGCTGTCTATCCAAATTTTAGGGAAATTGAAAAATATACCGGCGTATTAAAGGCAAGAAACTTTGAAATATTTCAGGAACGCCTTGAGGAAAAAGGAATGCTTGACCAGGCAGATGACTTTTTCTATACCTCTGGAAAGCTTTCTGTACAGTGTTATAAAGAAGAATTAGAAGCTGCTGCCCGCACAAAGCTTCTGGCTGGTTACCAGATTCTGGACATTCAGGATTTCACTGGGCAGGGCACAGCGCTAGTCGGCATTTTAGATGCTTTTATGGATACTAAAGGCCATGTAACACCAGAAGAATGGGCGGGTTATTGCTCTGACGGCATCCTGTTGGCACAATTTGATTCCTATGTGCTTACAAATGGTGAATCGTTCCACCCTGCCATGGCAATCCGCTACTATAACCCAGAAAAATTAATCGGCCACAGCCTTCATTGGGATTTGTCAGCAGGCCAGACTTCCTTTGCTTCCGGTGATATTGCAATCCCGGACAATACCTTTGGGCTGGTACAACTTGGTAATGCAGATATTGCCCTTCCTAAAAATAAAGACGTTGTTGTTTATACATTAACACTTAGCGTTGCAGGTACAAGGATGAAAAACAGCTATGAACTGTACAGTTATCCGCCATCCCAAAATAGCCTTGGACTAGAAGCCGTATCCAATATCAGCCAAAACGGGGTACACCTCTTCCTGACACAGGATTTTAAAGAAGCCGCTTCCCTGTTAAAACAAGGTAAACGTGTTTTATATTTGCCAAATGAAGTAGCAGAAAGCATCGAAGGCTTCTATTGTACTGATTTCTGGTGCTATCCTATGTTCCGTGATATCTGTGAGTGGATGAAAAAGCCCGTGGCGGTTGGCACGATGGGATTATTAATCCAAAAAGAGCACCCTGCTCTTGCAGGCTTCCCATCCCATAAATATTCCACCCCACAGTGGCATCAGATTGTATCACATGCAGATTGTGCAATTCTGGAAGATGCAACAGACAAAGCTTACCGTCCAATCGTCCAGATGGTAGATAACTTTGAAAGAAACCATAAACTTGGTATTCTCTTTGAAGGAAAAGTCGGTGATGGACGCCTGATGATTTGTACAAGCCGTTTAAGTGAAATTGCAGACCGTGTTGAAGTAAAACAGTTTACAAAATCACTGCTTGATTATCTGACATCTGACGCATTTGCGCCTGAAGACAAATTTGATATAGATAAACTTAAAAAGGTATTTAAGTAAACAGTACACCTTTTTAAATCATTAGGAAATCATGCCAGATATTGGTGCAAAAAATGCTGGTTTTGTGATCTTATTAGTTTGAAGTTTCTCTTAACGCAACTCTTTCATGCGTTAGAGCTTGTTTGAAAATTCATTCTCACAATCTGCACTCCCGCAAAGTAGAAGTATATCTTGCAAAAAGCAATTTTCAAACACGCTCTAGAAACTTCAAACCTTTTTTATTGTAAAATCTTTACAGGTTTAAACTTCAGATAATCAGAAGACACCAATCTATATTCAATGCCATTGACCATTCCCCGAAAGCTGTCACCAAAACGGTCAGCACCATGACAATGTGAATAAACCACCTGCTCTGCGCCATATTCTTCTGCCAGCCTTGTAAAGCAACTTTCCTGCTCCCCAACACTTGTCGGCGGATAATGAAGAAACATAATAAACTTCTGATACCCTGCTTCTGCCGCCTTTCCAAACGACGCATTCAGCCTGTCAAGCTCCCTGTCCCTGATTTTTTCAAAATGCTCATAACTGTCTTTCCCCTCATAGCAATACCCCTTTGACCCAACCAAAGCATAATCACCATATGCATAATAATTGTTTTGTAAAAAATATAATCTGCCCTTATACAATGCATTTAGCTTTTCTGTTCTCTTCGCATCCCAGAACATATCATGGTTTCCCCGGAGCAGAATTTTCCTTCCTGGCAGACTTTCAATAAATTCCAAATCAGGCTCGCATTCCGCTAACTTTCTTCCCCAGGAATGATCCCCCGTAATTACCAATGTATCCTCTGGGCGAATTCTTTTGTTACAATATTTCTCAATCTTTTTCACATGGTTTTTCCATACACTACCAAATATATCCATAGATTTTCCGGCCAAAAAAGATAAATGAAAATCTCCCATTGCATATAATGCCATATTACTGCTCGTCCTTTTTCCTTATAATTTCCAAGACTTCTTCTTCCGTAAGCTGAACTCTTGTTGCAATTTCTTTTGTCTCCAGACTCATCTCATAATATGCATAAACCATTCCTTCTTTTCTTCCTTCTTTTCTTCCTTCTTTTCTTCCTTCTTTTCTTCCTTCTTTTCTTCCTTC
>CANSYK010000115.1 GCA_947651225.1 uncultured bacterium
GCATCAGTGCCTGCCAAAACAAAACTGTAATTTCTGCCCGGATGGAGTACTAGTAAGCACTTTTGATATACTCGGTGTTGCAGCACCTGTAAATATAGTATAGCAAACAAGGAAGAATATAGAAAGAAATGAACGGTTATATGGAAAACGATTAGTGGTTTAGGAAGGATTTTACAATGAGCATTATGGAAATTCAGAAAGTCCGCTATTCTTATAATAACAAGCGGAATGTATTTAAACTCTCTGGCGGTCAGTAGTAGCGTGTGGCGGTTGCCCGTGTCTTGGTATCCGATGCAAAAGTGATCCTTGCGGATGAACCGACCGGAAATTTAGATGAAGATACAGTGGCAGAAATTATTTCCATATTAAAAGAGTGTGCCCATGAAATGAAGAAATGCGTGGTTATAGTAACGCACTCAAATGAGAATGCAAAACAGGCAGATGTAATACTTCGCTTAAAGGAAGGTCAGTTGTTTCAAATATGAGCGGGTACAAGATTGCACAAAAGTAAGGGAAACATTTATAGTTACTATAACAAAATCGGAGGAATGTTCTTGCATCTTTATAGAAATGTAATTTCTAATTGAACTATTGTAATCTCCAGTTATGGGAGATAAAAATGGTCTGAAAATTTCATGAAATAGGATTTGACAAACGGCTGATTTTTGTGTTAAAATGACTTGCACTAATTTAAAGGAGAGCAGTTTCATGAGCTTTTATATAACAAATGAACTTCCACCAAAAAAGAAAATCAGCTCTGTACAATCAAATCCGATGAAACATTGTACAGAGTATAGCGTAATATAACACGTTGAGATTTCATCGGGAAATGCAGCAATACATGATGGAGTTTTTATTTCTCTTTTCATATATTGTTTCTTTTCTCGTGCAAATTTTTGTGCAGCAGGCTATGGACAATGTTTTGTCTGTAGCCTTTTGTTGTATATGGGTTGTTTCATACAAATAGTTTGTGATGAAACGTGTATAGCAGAAGGCATGATACCAAGAGTATCTGACTTCTGCTATTTTTTTGCCCATTTGAAAATCAGACAGGAAAAAAGAGAGGATTTTATTTATGAGTTTATTTGAAGTTACAGGATTAACACATTCTTTTGGAGATAACTTTCTATTTAAGAATACAGATTTTACATTAAATAAAGGGGAGCATATCGGGATTGTCGGTCAGAACGGGGCAGGGAAAAGTACATTCATAAAGATTTGCACAGGACAGCTTATTCCCGACTCTGGCAGGATAGTATGGCAACCGAATACAAAAATAGGGTATCTTGACCAATATGCCCAAATCAAGAAAAGCATGACTATGAGAGAATTTTTGCAGTCAGCATTTTCTGGATTGTATGAAATAGAAAGCAGGATGAACGAGCTGTATTGCCTATCTGTGAATGGTGATATATCTAAGTTAAATATGGCTGCAAGGTATCAAGAAGAATTAGAACGAGAGGAATTTTATTTGATTGATACAAAGATAGAACAAGTAGCGACAGGTCTGGGCTTAACGGCAATCGGCTTGGACAGACCGATTGAGCAGATGAGCGGCGGACAGAGGGCAAAAGTTATACTGGCAAAACTTTTACTCGAAAAGCCAGATATTTTACTTCTGGATGAGCCGACAAATTTTTTGGACAAAGAACACGTTATATGGCTTGCTGAATATCTTTCCAGTCTGCAAAATGCTTTTCTGGTAGTTTCGCATGATTATGATTTTTTAGAGAAAATATCCACAAGGATTTGTGATATTGATCATGAGAAAATTACGAAGTATTTTGGTTCTTACTCGGAATTTACAAGAAAAAAGACATTACTCCGGGAAGATTATATCAGGCAATACGCAGCACAGCAGAAAACAATAAAGAAGACGGAAGAATTTATCCGTAAAAATATTGCAGGGAGAAAGTCAAAAATGGCTCGTGGCAGGCAGAAACAGCTTGACCGAATGGACAAGATGGAAGCTCTGGAACAGAAAGAAATCAAGCCGCATTTTCGGTTTGATGCTGTTCCTTTGGCTACAACAGAACATTTAAAGGTAAAGCATCTGAAAGTTGGCTATCATTATCCTGTTTTGTCGGATGTTAATTTTTCCATAAAGGGTGGGGAGAAAGTTGTTATTACGGGATTTAATGGTATCGGTAAATCCACTTTGCTTAAAACACTTATCAATCAGATTCCATCATTAGGTGGGGAATTTCATTTTTCAGAGCAGGTAAAGATTGGGTATTTTGAACAGGATTTAGTGTGGACAGATGCACTGAAAACTCCAATACAGATTGTTTCTGATGCATTCCCATCACTTGTCATAAAGGATGTAAGAAAACGTCTTGCAGGCTGCGGCATCTCAAGTAAACACGCCATGCAGGAAATTGGCACTTTAAGCGGAGGGGAACAGGCAAAAGTTAAAATGTGCCTGCTTATGATGAAGTCATGCAATTTCCTTATTATGGATGAGCCGACGAATCATCTTGATATACTGGCAAAAGAATCATTAAAAACTGCACTTGCAGAATTTGAGGGTACAGTATTGTTAGTATCGCATGAGGAAACGTTTTATTGTGATTGGACACAGAGAGTTATAAATGTAGAAAAGAAAATATAGATTACAATTCATATTCTGTAAATGATGTTGAGGGCAAGGTAGCCCGCCAAATAAAAAAACAGTGTTTGGTGGGCGGCTTTACCATGCCTAAAATAAAAATCTCCCCAAATCTGTTTGAGGTTTGGGGAGATTTTTTATGTCCATAAATAACGGGGATTTATTTGTTACTATTCACGGCTATTCTAAACATTATAATGGGGATGGCTTGACAAAAAGATAAACACGAGCTATAATTGAACGAAAGTTCAAGATTGGAGAGGGACATGGCTCAGGTATTAAAAGATGAAATACGGGAAAATATTTTAAAGGCAGCGTTGCAGGAGTTCTATGAAAGAGGGTACAGGTCAGCAGCTATGCGTGAGATTGCGGGCAGGGCTAAAATACCAACAGGTCTGATTTATTCTTATTATAAAAACAAAGAATCTCTTTTTGATGCTGTCCTCCGTCCGGTTCTTTATGATTGGGAGAGGGTGCTCACTGCCAGGGATGACGGGCATTCAGAAGTCATTTATGGATTAAGCAGGGCAGAAACAGAATGCCTGCTGAATTTATTCGAACATAGGCAGGAATGCATTATCTTATTTGATAAAAGTGGCGGCACAAAGTATGAAACGGAAAAGAACCGATTTATTGCGGCAATAGAAGAGCATCTGAATAAACATAAAAAGGATACAGATGGGGATGAAATATTCATCCATATAATTGCCAATAATTTTGTGGATGGGCTGATGCAGGTTATGTATCATTATAAGGGAAAGGAATGGGCTATGATGATATTGCATAAATTATCGGAGATGTATTTGTCGGGAATTGGTTTATAGGAGCCAGTTCCTCTTTTTATCGAGCAATATTGAATTATTGTTCGGTTTTGAAAGGAGAAATTAATTATGATGACTTTATTTGTGAAACTGTTTATTAAAAACAAAGACGAAGTTTCTAACCCAAATGTAAAAAAAGCGTATGCTGCCCTGTCAAGTGTTGTTGGTATCCTGTTAAATTTATTTTTGTGTGCAGCCAAGATAACCATCGGATTTTTTAGTAACTCTGTTGCCATATCAGCAGATGGTTTTAATAACCTGTCGGATGCAGGGACTTCACTTCTTTCGTTTTTGGGATTTAAGATTGCAAAATATGGTGGTGGAAATACACATCTCTTTGGACATGGCAGAATTGAATGGATTATGAGTATTTTTACATCTATTGCAGTACTGCTTATGGGAATAAAGCTGGCAGAGGATTCCGCCGCATCTATAGCCAGTCCGGACAATTCAGTATTCAGTATGCCAGTTTTGGCGGTGCTGCTGGTTTCTATTTTGGTAAAGGTTTATATGTTTTGTTACAATAAACGCTTTTCAAAAATAACTGGTTCGGAAACATTAAAGGCAGCTGCAGCAGACTGTATGAGTGATTCGTTATCAACGGCAGCCGTTTTCATAGCAACGACAGTTTCGTATATAACATGTCTTGAAATAGATGGTTATTGTGGTGTGCTGGTGTCCGCTTTTATTATTTTTGCAGGTATAAAAAGCTTATGGGAAGTGTTAGGGCGGATTATGGGGCAGTCAGCAGACCAGGAGATGGCAGACGCTGTTTTACAAATAGCGGGGTCATATCCAGAAATCATTGCTGTCCAAGATCTGATGCTTCATGATTGCGGACTTGGGTACTTTGTGGTGTCCATGCATATGGAAGGGTATCGGAAAAACAGCCGACAGCTTTACACCGCAGCAAACCAGATAGCTTATGACTTAAAACAAAAATTTCATTGTGACAGTTTTATACAAGTTGATTATGTACTGGAGGAGGATAAGACATTGAAGGATAGTCTTATGGAACGAATATATACTGTCCTTAATAAATATGGCGATGGTATTGGAATAAGTAATTTCAGGCTGATTGAAAGTGATCCTTATGTCAATGTTGTATTTGATATGGCCTATCCTGCTAAACTGCAAAAAAGTAAGGAAGATATATGCAATGACATTCAGAAAGAAATTGGATCAGAAAATTCAAAATGCCGTACGATTATCAAAGGTATTATACGGCGTGAGCGTTTTCGCTTACACCGATCATAAAGCATATTCGCAGAGCGGACATGCGTATACAATGATATTAAATTTAAGGAGGACATTGAGATGGCAGAAAAGTCAAATCGTATCTATTTACTGGAAGAAGCGGGCGTTGCTTCTGCATTACTTAAGTTGGGGATACCGACAATGGTCGGTATGTTGATTTCAGCCTTGTATAATGCGATTGATGCGTATTTTGTAGGCGGTCTTGGCATGAGCCAGATGGGGGTTGTATCCGTTGTGTTCCCAATCGTGCAGATTATCATAGGTCTTGGCATGATGTTTGGGGCAGGGGCGTCCTCTTACATATCAAGGCTGTTGGGAAAGGGAGATAACGTACAAGCAGACAAAACAGCTTCTACCTTGCTTTTTTCAGGGCTTCTGGTTGGGGCAATTATCATTATAGGAATTATGGCTTTTCTTAATCCAGTACTTACGGCATTAGGCTCAACGGAAACTATTTTGCCTTATGCAAGAGCCTATGCAAAAATCTATGTAACCGGTTCGATCATCAATGTTTTTACTGTTATGATGAATAACCTGCTTACGGCTCAGGGGGCTACGAAGTTCACAATGATAGCCATGCTTACAGGAAGTATCGCCAATGTGATTTTAGACCCTATCATGATTTATGGTATGGATTTAGGTATTGAAGGGGCAGCTATTGCAACAGTTATCTCATTATGTATCAATATGGCACTTTACATTGGATATATCGCAAAAAAGAAAGGTGTTTTGAGATTTTCGGTTAGAAACATAGCTCCGTCCAAGATTATTTATGCAGAAGTTCTGAAAATCGGCATTCCTGTACTTCTGTTTCAGTTGCTTGCAAGCACGGCTATGGGAAGTATCAATACTGCAGCAAAACCTTATGGAGATTTTGCAGTAGCAGCTATGGGAGCAGTTACCCGTATCATGACAGTTGTAACTTATGTTGTTTTCGGATTTCTGAAAGGGTTTCAGCCTTTTGCAGGATACAATTATGGAGCAAAAAAATACGAAAGATTGAAGAAATCTATCAGGCTTTGCATGATATGTTCGACAGTGTTTTGTATTGTTGCAGCTATTGTACTTTACATATTTGCAGATCCAATTGTCTCCCTTTTTGGTACAAACGTAGAAATGGTTGGTATAGCAGCAAAGGCACTCAGGCTTAATGCGGTGTTATTTATTACATTTGGTTTTCAAATGGTGTATGCGTCACTTTATTTAGCTATTGGTAAAAGCTTAGTGGGAAGTGTGCTTAGTTTGAGCAGACAGGGGATTTTCTTCTTTCCTTTAGTCTTGGTGCTGCCTCATGTCATGGGCTTAACAGGGGTGGTATGGGTACAGCCTATGGCCGACCTTTTGACTACAATCCTTACCATAGTTTTTGCAGTAAGAATAAACCATACTTTATCTACAGAAATTGAAATGGGGGAAGATTGATTTGAATTAGAATTTGTTTTTGGCGGCACCTTAAAGGGGAGCTACTCAGAAATGTCAAAGGTGCTGTTTTCCAAGGCAACATTGCGCCAACGCAAGCCCAAGATTTCAGAGCGGTGATACCGTAAAGCCTGCGCAAGATAACGGGCATAAAGAGAGCCGACAAACTGTGATTTCTCACAAGTCTGTCGGCTCTGCGTCTGGCTCTTTAATGATATATTTTTTCTCAACAAATTACACCTCTGCAAACTCCGATTTTCTGCTTTATTGTTCAACTCTGCGCTTTTGCTTCAAGCCTTATTTCCACAAACAGGACAACGTATCCATTCTGTTATATTCATTTGTTATCACTTCATTATTTTTTATGGAGCAAACATAGCAAGTTGCATCATTAATTTCATATATGACATTTTCAATTCTCCTAAATTCTCTACACGCATGTAGAGAATTTAACATTCACTTCTTATATTAAAATTATCTTAACTAAAAATCTTCGTAATATCCTGGTACTGATTTACCACCCGATAAATCTCAACTGTCTCTTTAGCAACCTTATACAGCACAACATAATCATTCCACACTACATACTTATAATCCGTCTTAAAACTCACACGTTTAGACAAATCTGCACCAATATAAGGAAACTGCTGTATATTTGCAAATTGCCTATAAATCTCCTGAACCATTTCTAATGCTTTATCAGCGTTATCTTCTGCGATAAAATTCTTAATTGTTTTTAAATCTTCTGCCACTACCGGATTGATTCGTAATTTCATTATAAATTTACTCCCCAACCTCAGCTTTCAATTCATCCATTGTCAGCCAGCCATTCCCGTCTTTAACAGCTTCCTCTGCCTCATGCAGTTTCTCCAGCAGCTTTTTTTCTGCTCTATCACGTTCGTAATCTTCTATATCCATTACCACAAATCTACCCCTGCCATTTTTAGTCAGGAACACAGGCTCTCCGATCTGACAGTTTTTTAGAACCTCATTATAATTTCTTAAATCTGATACCGGTAATATACTTGCCATGGATATACCATTCCTTTCAAATCAAACTATAATATTTCTTTTCCTATTATACCCAAAAATGCTGTAATAATCAACGAAATATTTTACAGCATACTGTTTATGTTTCGTTTGCGGTTACTGTTCACTCCGTTACCAATAACACTATTAGACTGTCAAACTCCTGGGCAGTAACTGGATTTCTTGAAAAATTCATAGTCTAGGAGTATAATAAAAGCCACATATGTGTATTGTTAGGAGATAGCCATAATATGAAAAATAAGTTTGGAAACAAGACTGTAAGTTCAGTAAGTATAATTGGAGAAGATGGACCGACATCTGTTTTTATAGTAGGAAGAAGTAATTCAAAACGGACTCTTAAGCAGAATATCCACAAATTTCTTTATGATGTGAGAAAAAAGCGGATTGTCAAATCGTTAAAGGCGAATCCACATTCTATGGAGCAAGTAGCCAATTATATTATAACAGAATTAGGATTCTCTGAGGTTGATAAGTCAGAATCAGAATATAAAACAGAATATTTTCAAATGAGGGCATCTTTCATTATGCAGTATAAACCTGAATTACTGGGAGATTTGGCAGAAGCTCCAAAACTTGAGAATCATGAGGAAGAAACTATAAAACTTTTTATGGCTCAGATAGAGCAAAGACAGAAAGCGGCAGAAGGTATTCCGCCTGATATTTTTGACATTGATTTACACATATATGAGAAGAATGATGGAAAGATTCAATCAAAAATAATTATTGAGAAGAATTATGGCTATATTGGTGGTTCGGCATCTGGCTTAAAAAATGGTTCTATGAAGAAATTTGACAAAATATTCAGAAAGGTTTATCAATATTATGGCGTTACCCAAAAGGATATTGATAACAATACAAAAAGATACATAGAACTTGTAAAAACACTTGCCAAAAGATGAAAAAGTCCTATTTCATATCGAAAAATGATGAAAGGGAATATGAGAAGAAAAAGTTTATTTGATGCTTAGAACCTGTAAATAATTAAATGAAACAACTTGCTTGCCTGTTTTTTCGATTGCACCATCAAAAAGCCTCGCTGTAGCCCGCTACGCCTACGTTTTTTTCTTTGCACTCGGAAAAACATTCTTCACAACTTGTTCATTTAATATACACCAGTTTACAACTTTTATAAGTGAAATCCTTGTTGCATAATCAGTTGTTTCAAGGCATTCATAACAGCAGTTGATTTTATAGAGTTTTCGATATTATTCACGAAAGTGGTATAAAATACCTGCCTCCTGATTTGCCCACTAAGGGCAAAACGAAATTCCTGTACGCTTTCTGTACGGTATTTTGCAAATGCTTCATCCTGATATGGCAATAGTTTCATTGCACAGTATGCTATGTTGATCAGATTTACCAGCATTTCAATCCCCTTACAGCTGCGTACCATATAACTGCATAATGACCAGAATGTCTTCTGTTCATAGTAGCTTACTTCAATATTCCATCTGAATGCATAAAGAAATAACGGGATATATTGCATCCATCTGCTCCCGGTCTGGTTCAATGGCGCTTTTTCCTGCCATGCACAGAACACATTCAGCTGCCCTGGGAAAACAGTGCTAAAAAACAGGCGTCTGGAGCCACTGTCTTTTTCTGTCGATGTTACATACGCCAAAACTTCCCTTGTGCCAAAGAGATTTGTAAGGACACGGCGGACACCCGTGTAATAATCCCCGATTTTTTCATCAGATAGAACAAAATCATCCCAGATAGAAAGACGGCGGCCATGTTTTGCAGGCCTCCCCTTCCTTCCGGTAGGCTTCGGTGCAAGGCCGTAAATGACAGAATCACATCTGGCATTGCAGATAATATCCAGGTTTGGATAATCATTTACAACACAGACAAGGTCTTTCTTGGCATACCAGCTGTCACAAAGAATAACCACATTTTTCTTCGTACAGAATTCGGGCATGACCTGATGGACCATTGATGCGGCAAGTTCCAGTTTGGTCTTCTTTTTCTGCCACATACGGTATCCTAATGGCACAGCCTGGTAAACTACTTTGCGGCCATTCCAGACAGGGATACAAAGCATCAGGCTTACAAAGCAATGCCCATTCAAATAGTTGGAGCCATTATGTGCAGCATGGTCAAAGAGTTTTGACGCATTTTCAAACTTTTTGCCAAACTTCGGAACCATGGTATCATCAATGCACAGAAAAACCGGCTGTGATTCCAGCAGTTCAGGAATTAGTTTCAGTGCCATGGAAGCTGTAACATTCATGAATCTGGAATAATCCACTTTGGCATAAGAGCAGGCATAATAGAATGCATTCAGGGATTTTTCTGTAATTCCGGATAAAAAATGTCTGTATAAAGAACGGATGGAATGGGCGGATTCCATCGCCAGCATGGATAAAACCAGCAGGAATAAAGATTCTGCTGTAGGTAAGGGACAGGTTTCAAAATAACAATGAAAATATTGATAAAGTCTACCAATCAGGTTCTTTTTATTGTATAATAAATTTGACGTATGGGATCACTTTCCTTTGTATTTTATTTTAGCAAATTCATTATACATCAAAGTGTCCTGTACGTTATACTTTTTTTACAAAAAAGCTGTAAAGTGGTGTTAATATATAGTAAACGCATAAAATACATGCGTTTACTATATTTACAGTTCCTTAGATGTGAAACATTTTGTTTGGAGGATATTATGTGCAGGAATAAAAAAAGAAAAAATAAAGGTTTACTCCATGCAAAGCCAGTGCAATAAGCGACATTTGCATGGAGAAATAAAGTTGCTGGTGTAGAATGGCTGGCTTTGCTACTTGGCTTAAAAACCTAAAAATACCACGTTTCAAGTGGTCTTTAGGAGAATCAAGGAGGAAGCCTGCATATGAAATATATAAATGCAAAAGAAATTCTCCCTGATGTGCTGGTTGAGGAATTACAAAAATATGTACAAGCAGGATATATTTATATTCCAGCTAAGAGTGAACAGCATAAATCTTGGGGTGAATTGTCTGGTTACCGAAAGGAACTTGAAAGACGTAATAAAGCCATTATTGCGGAGTATCAAAGAGGTGCTTCTATTGAGAAACTTGCAGATAAATACTATCTTTCGGTATATGCAATTAGAAAAATAATATATAAGAAATAGAAAAGGAGAGCTGCCCGTTAATGGGCGGCTCTCTTTTATACGGATTGTTTCTGTACTATTCTATGTATTGAAGAGGTATCAGTGGATAGGTAAAATGATAGGGTATTCTGTGCGGACTGGAGATTATACGATGTATCATGATTTTGTACATGACCCTGCGGAGTTTGAGCGGAACAATGTATTGTATCATTATCCAATCAATCTTATCTACTTATCCGTTTCCATTGTTTTTTGAAGAATGGGGGCTTGAGAAAAAGAGTGTCACAAAAGATGTGCTGCCCTATACCATTATGGGAGGCGTCCCAGCAAAACCATTAAAAAGCAATTTTCAGATGAAAAAATAGACCAGTTGCTTAAAATGAGATGGTGGGACTGGTTGGAAAAGAAGATTGCATGGAATATAAAGGTAATACAGTCAGGATGTATGGAACAACTGAAAGAGGTGTAAATATGTGTACAAGATTTGTATATAACGGAAATGATACCGTCGTTGGATTTAACTTTGATATTGACCTTTCTGTGTGGACACATACAGTCATCACAGAAAAAGACAGATTTTTTATCGGAATAAAAATGCCGGACAATAAGTACCATTCTTTTCATGGAGTAAACAGGAACGGGAATGTCGGGACGCTGCTTTATGTAAATGGAAACGAAAAGGGAAAATATTATGCAGCTGCAAGATGTGTTGCAATTTCCGATTTGACAGAACAGTACGTCAAAGGAGAACTATCGTTTGATGATGCTTCTCGCATTGTAAAGAACCAAGAAATTGTTTATGCAAAAGATGCTACCATGCAGGCGATGCTTTCAGATAGAAAAGGGCGCGTGCTGATTATTGAGCCAGGGATTGGACACCGTTTTGAGCGGAAAAAATATTCTCTGATAACCAATTATTCCGTACTCAATCCAGAAATGACCAGACCATATATTGTGTCTGGAGATGACAGATTTGAAAGGGCAAAGGAACAATTGGAAAAGCAAAATGATAATTTTTCGGTTATAGATGCTTTCAAAATCTTAAAATCTGTTCGGCAGGAGGGAATATGGGCAACAAGGGTATCTTTTGTATATTCTGTTAAAACACATAAGGTTTTTTATGTGTTAGATAACAGATTTGGAGAAGTAAAGGAATTTCAATTCGATATGCGTGGTTGATTGACAAACATACATATATCAAGAGTGATTTTCTAACAAGTATGCGTTTTATAAGCAAAGAACAATCCTGTATTTTGAAAATGTTGCTTTTAAGCGCATTGGGATTTGTTGCAATCATTGGGAGTATTGTAGCCGGGTTATTGACAGAGAAGATGAACCCCAGAAAGCTATCAATCGTAGTCGTGGCACTTGGGGCGCTTCTTATTTCGGCAGGCAATATGCTTCTTCTTCCAACAACAGCGATTACAAAATACGTTGTCAATATCATTGCTTTTTGTGGTATGCAGATTGCCTCTTGCGTTTTTTCTATCTTTGCTCTCTCAATGATTCAGCAAAGAACCCCCAACCATTTAACAGGAAAAGTGATGGCATATGTTTCTGATATTTCCATGTGCGCCCAACCTTTAGGGCAAATGGTTTATGGGATATTATTTGACGGGTTTAGTAATGCAGTTTTTCTTGTACTGCTCCCAACGGGAATACTTGTCTGTATTATAGGTGTACTTGCTGCAAACTTTTTTATAGTAAACGCATAAAATACATGCGTTTACTATAATGGATGCGCACGGATA
>CANSYK010000116.1 GCA_947651225.1 uncultured bacterium
TCCGGATGGGAACGGTTTTTTTGGCATGGGAGCGTGTCACGATACGTTCCACGGTAAGGTCAAATTCTTCCTGCCCGGCAGGGAATCCATCCCCAAGCAGCCTTTTAATGTAAAGGTCTTTGGTGCGCACAAGAAATTTTACCCCTTTTTCTTTTGTATGTGCGAACATATTAAAGGAGGGGAACCCCCGGTCGGCAATGAAGACGGGGATGCCATCTTCCGGCAGGCAGTTGCCGGTCAGGCCACAGACTGCAGAATGCCCATTTTTCTTCCTGCATGGCTGGATGACGGCGCCTGTGAAGATATGGTCTGTAAGGCGGTAGGATGCAACAACATGTATCTCGTTATTTCCGGGTTTTGATTTACCGCTTGGTGGATTGAAAGTATCGGGGTCATCCGGGTTATAGGCAATATTAAACCCAGAACCATCCACGCCATACAATATATATTTCCCCTGATAGGCGGCAGCGGGGATGGTGCCATTAAACCGGTCCAAAAGCATTTTGAAGGTGCCGGGTATAAGTTTGGACCGCTGCTGTATGTATGCAGACTGGGCCGGGGTGGAGTCCAGGCCATAATTAAAATATTTCAGCAGCTCCATATCGGCACTGTCCCTTTCCATCAGGATGGGGAACCTGGGGACATCAGAAACAGGGAGTTTCCTGCTTCTGGTGAAATCGGATTTCGGATTTTTTGAAAAAATTTCCGGGCTGGCAGCAAGGTCTTCGATGGCCTTGTCAAGATTAGCTTTAATTACAGCAGGGTTATTGTTCATAATGTGTACCTCCTTGAAATTGAAAAATGATATATTCAATTTCAAGGGCCGCTCTCGCTACCTCTAATAAACCAATCAGCAGCGAGAGCGGACGCACATTTTTGTCCCTGTGTCAAGCCCTTTTTGGAAATTTATACAAAAATTTAGGTTAGACCCCCATATTGGAATCTAACTATCAGCTTAACTAAATGACATTGGATGCGAATAGTAACAACTTTCTAAAAAAGAACTAAAAATAGAAAAAAATCCTTTTCACAAAGGCTGTTTCTATGGTATACTTATTCATAACGACTGGCAGATTATGGTAATAAGATACCTACAGATGCTCTGTCCCCGAAAAAGCGTAGAAAAACAGTATTTTTTATTATAATCGCTGCTATTCGCAGCTAGTTTTAGAATAGCCGTGAATAGTAACTTACGATTGGCGGTGCGAAGCTTATAGGGTAACCAGTCTGATTTCTATGTTTTTTCGGAGGCAGGGTAGTATCTGCTAATGTCAAAACGAGCGATGGATGCATCGCAAAAAACTATAATATTAGGAGGTAATATTTTAATGGCAAACAAATGGGTCTATTTGTTCAGTGAAGGAAATGCAAACATGCGTGAGCTCCTTGGTGGTAAGGGTGCTAACCTTGCAGAGATGACCAGTCTTGGTCTTCCTGTTCCTCAGGGTTTCACTATTACGACAGAAGCTTGTACACAGTACTATGAGGATGGTCGTGAGATCAATGATGAAATCCAGGCTCAGATTAATGAGTATATTGGTAAGATGGAAGAGATTACAGGAAAGAAGTTCGGAGATCAGGAGAATCCACTTCTTGTATCTGTACGTTCTGGCGCTCGTGCTTCCATGCCTGGTATGATGGATACAATCCTCAACCTTGGCCTTAATGAGACTGTTGTTAATGTTATTGCTGAGAAGTCCGGCAATCCTCGTTGGGCATGGGACTGCTACAGAAGATTTATCCAGATGTATTCCGATGTAGTTATGGAAGTCGGCAAGAAGTATTTTGAAGAGCTGATTGACAAAATGAAAGCAGAGAAGGGTGTTACTTATGACGTAGACCTTACTGCAGATGATTTAAAAGATCTTGCAGGTCAGTTCAAGGCTGAGTACAAGAATAAAATTGGTACAGATTTCCCTGATGATCCAAAGGAGCAGTTGATGGGTGCTGTGAAAGCTGTATTCCGTTCATGGGACAACCCTCGTGCAAATGTATACCGTCGTGACAATGATATCCCTTATTCATGGGGTACTGCTGTAAACGTACAGAGTATGGCATTTGGAAATATGGGTGATGACTGTGGTACTGGTGTTGCATTTACCCGTGACCCTGCTACTGGTGAAAAGAAGCTTATGGGTGAGTTCCTGATTAATGCTCAGGGTGAAGACGTAGTAGCTGGTGTCCGTACTCCTATGCCGATTGCAAAAATGGCAGAGGAATTCCCAGAGGCATTTGCACAGTTTGAAAAGGTTTGTAAGACGCTGGAAGATCACTACAGAGATATGCAGGATATGGAGTTTACTGTTGAAAATAAGAAACTCTATATGCTTCAGACACGTAATGGTAAAAGAACAGCTCAGGCTGCTTTAAAGATTGCATGTGACCTTGTTGATGAGGGAATGAGATCAGAGGAAGAGGCAGTCGCAATGATTGATCCTCGTAATCTGGATACCCTTCTTCATCCACAGTTTGACGCTGCTGCAATTAAAAAGGCAGAGCCAGTTGCTAAAGCACTTGGCGCTTCACCAGGAGCAGCTTGTGGTAAAGTTGTATTTACAGCAGAAGATGCAAAGGATTGGGCCGCAAGGGGAGAAAAGGTGGTACTTGTCCGTCTTGAGACATCTCCAGAAGATATCGAAGGTATGAAGGCTTCTCAGGGTATTCTGACTGTCCGTGGTGGTATGACATCACATGCAGCCGTAGTTGCGCGTGGTATGGGTACATGCTGTGTATCTGGCTGTGGCGATATTGCTATGGATGAAGAAAACAAGAAATTTACACTGGCAGGTAAGGAGTATACAGAAGGTTCTGAGATTTCTATTGACGGTTCCACTGGTAATATTTATGATGGAATCATCCCTACAGTGGATGCTACAATCGCAGGTGAGTTCGGCCGTATCATGGACTGGGCTGACAAGTATAGAAAGTTAAAGGTTCGTACAAATGCTGATACTCCTGCTGATGCAAAGAAAGCTCGTGAGCTTGGCGCAGAAGGTATTGGTCTTTGCCGTACAGAGCATATGTTCTTTGAAGGAGACAGAATTGATGCTTTCCGCGAGATGATTTGTTCTGACACTGTTGAGGAGAGAGAAGCAGCACTTGCTAAGATTCTTCCAGTACAGCAGGGAGACTTTGAGAAATTATATGAAGCTTTGGAAGGAAATCCAGTTACTATCCGTTTCTTAGATCCTCCACTTCATGAGTTTGTTCCTACAGAGGAAGAAGATATTAAGAAACTTGCTGATTCTAAGGGCAAGACAGTTGAAGATATTAAGACAATTATTGAGTCATTACATGAGTTCAATCCTATGATGGGACATCGTGGATGCCGTCTGGCTGTGACTTATCCAGAAATTGCAAAGATGCAGACAAGCGCTGTTATCCGTGCTGCAATTAATGTAAAGAAAGCACATCCTGACTGGGCAATTGAGCCGGAAATTATGATTCCTTTGATTGGGGATATCAAAGAGCTTAAGGTAGTTAAGAAGATTGTTGTAGAAACAGCAGATGCTGAAATTGCAGATGCTGGTGTTGATATGAAGTATGAAGTTGGTACAATGATTGAGATTCCTAGAGCTGCCCTTACAGCAGATGATATTGCTACAGAGGCTGAGTTCTTCTGCTTCGGTACAAATGACCTGACTCAGATGACATTTGGCTTCTCACGTGATGACGCAGGTAAGTTCTTAGATGCTTACTATGATGCAAAGATTTTTGAAAGCGATCCATTTGCAAAACTTGACCAGACTGGTGTAGGCCAGCTTATGGAGATGGCTATTGAAAAAGGTAAGAAGACTCGTCCTTCCCTTCACTGCGGTATCTGTGGTGAGCACGGTGGAGATCCTTCATCCGTAGAGTTCTGCCATAAGATTGGTTTGGATTATGTTTCTTGCTCTCCATTCCGTGTGCCGATTGCAAGGCTTGCAGCTGCACAGGCAGCGATTGCTAGTAGGGAGGGGAAGTAATCTATTTGTCATTGCAGACAAAGTTTTTGCTGACAGCAGATTATAATTTGTTCTGCTAAAAATATAGACCTTGGAAAAAAAGAGCATTATCCTCTTCCTTTTCCAAGGTCTTTTTTGTACTAAAAAATTCATTTATGTTTCCTTCTTCCAGAGCAAAAAGGAAGGGAAAGTGGTTGTGTACAAAAGTGGGAACGGTATTAAGAAACCCAGTGTTTATGCTGGTTTGAGGGAATAGTTCCATGAACTGGGAGGTCTTGGAACATGGTAGGATTCTGCTGCCATATGTCTTCCTCTTTTTTATTCTTTTTTAGTTCCATTTCTTCTTAAACCCTTGTAAATACAGGGGTTTAAGCCATTCATGGCAGTACTGCTGCCTTCAAAAAGCAATATCCTCCTCTTCTTTTTTTAATAATTTTTTTCATTTTTCTCTTAAACCCTTATAGAATGGAGCTGTTTGGCACTTTTGGAGAATGAAAGTGGAGAGAAATGTTATAGAAAGAAGAGGAGGATAATTTATAATCTGCCATGAGGATAAAGATGTTTTGCCATGACACTATACTTCGATTTCACTATAGATTACGAGCAGGCATTGATTTTTCGTAAGGCAAATGGAGGTTATTTGCGGAAAGAGCAATGGAAAGACCTTACTGTAGAAGTATATATTGTATGATTAGGAAGTCCTGTCTTTATGGCGGGACTTCTTGTATATAGCAGAGAAAAATTTTAGATGATAAGATACAAATATATTACGAAAGGTAGGATAATATCTATGGCTTTAATTAGATGTCCAGAATGTTGGGAAAATGTAAGTGATAAGGCTGAGAAATGCCCTAACTGTGGAGTTCAAATAAAGAAAAGGAAAAAAGCAAAGGGGAGATTTTTATCAGATTTTATAGCAATATGTACACTTGTTGTAACGATTATGTCAATTTACATTGCAACGTAATCTATGGAAATTTCTAGGACAGCACTAAAAGGTACTTCTCTGAATTCAGAGCCTATATTGGATATAGATATAGATTGGGATAATGATAAAATATCAGTTAAACATGAAACATACGATATGTTTAAGATAAGACGTGTCTTATATGGGAAAGTAAGAACAATAGCAATAATGACTGATGATTATTCTAAAATAAGCAGTGTGGAATTGCAAGAAGAAGATAATGCTATCTATTTGGAACAAGGATATAATGTAGAAATGAGTTGTTCTGAAGAAGAGGTAGAAGAATATAATAAGAGATTTGAGTTAAGTTTAGGAGGGCATTGGTCGCCAGAAAGCACAGACAGGTTAAATAAGTTAGAAGAAAAGGTACAGAAAAAATGTGAAGAAGAAGGTTTTAATTTTTGGCTTGTTAGTCCCCATTTTCATTATCGTTATATAGAGATTGTATATTCAGATGTATATGGAAATACAAATAGTCAGTATTATATATATAAAGATGAATATAGAGCGAGTTGGAGGAAGTATAAGTTAAGCAAAGAAGAATACAATAAGTACACACAAAATATATTATACAATTATACTTACGATGGGGATCATGGAAAGCCGGAGGTAGAAGATAGTAAGATCATTAAAAGATTATTTTCTAATATAAATTTTAGGATGTTTGAAGATACTAAGTATGAAGATTTTGCCGATTGGTTTGCTGATAGCCAGTTTGAATAGGTAAAACAGATATCAAAAAATTAATAAATAATAATCAGTCAGGGGGGATTGAGTATTATAAATATTTTTACATAACTTTATGATTTCAAAACCAACGAATATAAACTTTTTACATAGTCATTCTGCTTTATGCAGGGTGGCTTTTTTGATGTTATACTGCACGTCGATGAAATATACAGTTATACTTGCGTAACCAAGACATTTTGAGATATACTTAAAAAAAGTTCTGGAGGTGCTGCATTATGAAAAAAGTATCCAATCAAGAACATGATCTTTTAGAAATAAAGATTCCTGAAAATGCGGCTGATATTCTGCAGCAGGCGATAGGGTTTCTGCATCTGTTTTTGCCGGTAACTTTAGCAAAAAGGTTTATAGCGGTCATTCTCCTTGCCATCGGAATGCCTGTCAAGGATGCCGTAAAATTGACGGGACTATGCGAAAAAAGCATGTGGACTTTGAAAAAACAGCTGCGGGAACAGCCTGTGTCCAGTCTGATGGTAATAAAATCTGGCAGCGGCCGGCAGGAAAAGTGTGCCAGAATCAAACAGCAAATCCTCGCTGAGCTGGAATCAGGCAGCTGCCGTACACGCCAGGAAATCGTGGACATGATTGAAGATAAATTCCATATTAAGGTTTCCCGCTCCTGTGTTGGGCGCTTTCTAAAAAAAACGGCATCAAATGGCTGAAGTGTGGGCCAATTCCTGTTAAGGCAGACACGGAAGAACAGAAAAAATTTTTTGACACCATTCTGGAGCCGCTGATGAAAAGGGCTGAGGGCGGTGAAATACCGCTGCTATTCTTGGATGCATCCCACTTTGTGATGGGATGTGATTTCCTTGGGCATATCTACGGCAAAGTGCGGCGTTATGTCAGGACATTTTCAGGACGCAGGCGTTACAATGTCCTTGGCGCACTGGATTATGTCACTAAAAAAATGCTTGTTGTCGCAAATGACAGCTACATAACTGCGACGGAAGTTTGCGGCATGCTTAGGAAAGCTGCCGACGAGTACGGCGGGAAAAAAGTCCATATCGTGCTTGATAATGCAAGATATCAAAAATGCCACGTTGTGCAGGAACTTGCCAGCCAGCTGGAAATCCAGCTTGAGTACATACCGCCATACAGTCCAAACCTTAATCTGATAGAACGAGTCTGGAAATTTGTCAAAGGAGAAATCTCGTCTAAATATTATGATAACTTTGATGCATTCAAACAAAAAATAGATTCTGTCATAAGCAGTACAGATGGAGAAAACAAGCCAAAAATAAACCGTTTAATTGGCAAAGGCGTTCAACTGTTCCACAATTTTGTTCCTGTTGGAAAAAACAATTTTGCTTTCTTAAATGACGATAAAAATACAGCATAAACTACTGTAAATGTTTTCGGCACGCAGTATAATGGGAACTTGAAAAAAAATAAAGATGGCTCTGTTAAGAAAATTTTGACATTTTGTAGGGTTGGGAAAAGCGAATATACTAGCAACAGTGCCTTGAAATTTTATTTAAAAGATCAACTTACAAATAAGAAAGGGAATCAAAAAGATATTTTGACAAATTTAACATTAGAAGAAAAAATAATTTCCGCCTGTGAAATAAGTAATGAAAAGACGGGTGAAAATGAATTTGTCTGGAAAGCCGATAAAGATGGAAGAATTCTTATAGTCTATCAAACAAATGAAATAAATGCTGAGGGAGTATTGTATAATGCAAGAAGCTTTGAAGATGCATTTTTCCATATTAATAGGAAAATGTTTACTGGGCAGGGTGAAAACGATGAAAAAAAGGCAGAGAAATGTGCAGAAAAATTTCAGGGTTTGAAAAAAACAGAATTATTTTTTGATGATACACAAGATAGTTTTGATTTAGCAGAAAAATGTGTCAATAAAAAGCCCTCTTTAGCAATGGATATTTTGTTAAATAGCGAAAGTAATGGTGAACAGGATTTCATAAATTGGCAAGTGCCTCAATACATTAGGGAGGGATTGGAATGGCTACAGAAGGATTAGAAAAAGAAGTTACAGAAATTTTTAGACTTATTGATGATAATAAAAATTTTCTGCTAAGCGGAGGTGCAGGCAGCGGAAAAACATATTCGTTAGTATCGGTTATAAATGAAATTTATTGCCAAAACCCAATGGCGAAAATTGCTTGTATTACTTATACAAATGCTGCCGTTCATGAAATTGAAAATCGTGTTTTAAATAAAAAACTCCGGATTTCAACAATACATGATTTTTTATGGAATAGTATATCATCTTTTCAGAATGAATTGAAAAAACTCTAATTGAAAGTATTAATAATCCTGAGGTAAAATATAAAAACATTACAGTAGAAATTCCATATAGCAATGAATTTAAAGAGGGAATAAAGTATACTGAATTTTTACGTTTAGCAGATGGATGTATCTCACATGATGAAGTGATTATATTGGCAAATCAAATGTTTAAAAAATATTCGAAGCTGTGTGATGTTTTGAACAGTAAATATGATTATATTTTTGTGGATGAATATCAGGATACTTTTCCGGAAGTTATCGAGATTTTATTGGAATTTTTGTCTAAGAGTAAGAAACGAAGTATAATTGGATTTTTTGGCGATGCTATGCAATCTATATACGATGATGGTATTGGGGATTTAAACAGTTATATTGAAGCTGGAGTTGTTACGGAAGTGCAAAAAAAACAAAATCGTAGAAATTTGTTATCAGTTATAAATTTAGGCAATAAATTACGAATAGACACATTGGTGCAAGAACCGTCTGAGGATAAGGATGCTCCAAATATGCAAGATGGTAAAATTAAGGAAGGGAATATTAAGTTTATCTATAGCGATACATTATCTTTGGAATCGATAAAAGAGAAAGAATATTTTGATGGATGGGATTTTCATAATCCGAAAGAAACAAAAGAATTGCGATTAACACATAATTTAATAGCATCAAATGCTGGTTTTCCGAAACTTATGGAAATTTATGATAAAGATCCTTTTCTAAGGCTTAAAAGAGATTTTGTGAAATATATGAAAGAAAAGGAAATGATTGTTGATGAAACGAAAGCTTTTGATGAAATTATTAATTCAGTGGATTGGAGATTTTCGGAGTGGGTTAAAGATGTCGAAAAGAGAGGGAGAAAAAAGATTGAAGTTTTTTTAGAAGATACTATAAATGCTAAATTTTATAATTTAGTAAAGGATAAGCCTTTTAGTGTGGTAAAACGGATATATTTTGACAAAGATAATCTTATATCGGATAAAAAGGAAAGAGATGAAAAAGGGTCAACACAATCAAAGCGTGATAAACTTATTCGGCATTTATTTAAGATTCAAGCAATTATAGAACTATATGAAGTGGGGGATTATAATGAATTTATACGGAGGACATCTTTTAGGATAAGAAAAATATCAGATAAAAAACAATTAAGGAAAAAATTGATACCATTATTGAGATGAAAAAAATACAATAGCTGAAGTTATATTATATGCACATGAGAGTGGTTTGTGTTTAATGGATGATAATATCGAAAATTTTATTAAAGAAAATGAATACCTATATGCCAGAGTTTCAAGTGTTGAATATGAAGAATTCATAAATTTATATACATATTTGGAAGGATATACATCTTTTTCGACACAGCATAAAATTAAAGGGGAGGAGTTTGAGAATGTATTGATAATTCTGGATAATGCGAAATGGAATGATTATAATTTTGGATACTTATTTGATCCTTCAAATTTGAAATGTAATCCGTCTGTATTAATGAGAACGCAAAAGTTATTTTATGTGTGTTGTACACATGCGAAAGAGAATTTAGTGGTATATTGTAATAAACCAACAGAAGATATGGCAGATACTGCCGAAAAATGGTTTGGTAAAGAGAATTGTTTTAAAATTTAAGATAAAGAGGTATGTGGAATTTTTTCATATAGTGTTATTAATGAGAAAAATATACCTGAAATGTTAAATAGACGTGTTAGTTTGTGGAGAATTTACTTCAACGCAAGGTGTTATACGAGGGGATGGAAAGATGAACAGAATTGATAAACCGAAACTTACATCTAATCAACTGGTAAGTAAATTAAAAAATGATAAAGGTGTTACATTCAGATATGAGGATGAACAATCTGCTGAAAAGTTTTTGCACGACAGGAACAATTATATGCGTACAGCGTCATATCGTAAGAATTATATTAAATATACCAAAGGATTAAACAAGGGGAAATATATTAATCTTGATTTTGGGTATCTGAAAGAATTATCAATTCTCGATATGTATTTGAGAGATATTATTGTTAGGATGTGCATTGATATCGAACATGATCTTAAGGTGAAGTTGGTCAACGATGTAGAAAGTGATGCTACAGAAAATGGGTATGATATTGTGGATCAATTTTTGAATAAGTATTCTTATATAAGGGATAACAAATTGGCTGCGACGGTATCATCGCCGTATACATACGGACTGGCATCTAAATATTTTGTTATTAATAAAGTAAAAAACAAAAAAAAGGTAAGATTGAAAATGTGATACAAATGGTAGATTGCCCTGTATGGGTAATTGTTGAATTGTTGACATTTGGAGATTTCATGCGATTGTATGATTTTTATTATAGTGTGAAAGGTAATGCACCAGTAACATATAAGGTATTAAACTTAGTTCGGAACTTAAGAAATGGATGTGCGCATAATAATTGCATTTTAGCTGATTTAACACCTCATTCATCAGTGCCACCAGTAGAAGTTGCAACGGCTGTGTCTCAAATTTCAACGATTAAGAACAATCAAAGGAAAAAGAAGATGTCGAATAGAGTTGTGATGGAATTTATCAGTATGCTTTATGTATATAATTTAGTTGTATCTGGGAAAGTAAAGTTTCATAGAATACAAGAACTTAAGAAGTTTTGGAATGGAAGAATGGTTGAAAAGAAAGCCTTTTTCAAAACAAATGAGTTACTTGTTGGGACATATGATTTTGTAAAAAAGGTGGTAGAGGCATGGTTTTAGCGATTAAAAAAGTTTTTTTTCAAAAAATTTCTATTGACATTATCAAAAATTTTGCATATACTATTATCAGAATCATAAAACACTTTGGTGTTTTTGTAAGGGCGACGTTGCGACGGCGCTCTATTTTTTTAAGTTTTTGTTTGAAATATAATGAACAAGGCAGTTATTCGTAGTAAATACGGTAGCTGTTTTTTTATTGCAAAAAAGAAGGGAGAAACCAACATGAGCGAAGAATTACAGTCAATGGTACAAATCATCGAATTATACGGCAGAGGATTAGGGGCGTTAGGTCGGGCAATCCGCTTTTCCGCAAAAGGGGCAGCAAAGGGTGTGGATGTGGCAAAAGTCAAGACGATGCAGTGTAAAATGAAACTCCACTATGCCAGTACGGGCAACCGTAAGACAATGAAGCTGTCCGAACTGGAAAAGCTGACAGGAGGACAGTATAATATTTTGAATATTCCTCTGGAAAACGATAAAGAATTGCTGGGGTTCTATGACCGCCTGAAAAAGATGCGTGTGTCCTTTGCAGAGCTGCCGGATTTACAGTTAGGGGATGGTTACACACAGATTGCCTATAATCCAATGGATGCAGAGAATGTGAAAATGGTGGTTCAGTATTATCGGAAACATTTATCAGAGATGCCAAAGGACATCAGCGTAGACCAATACATGGATATGGCAGGAAAGGACGGACAGGAATTACTGAATGAACTGGCAAAGAAAGGCTATACAGATGGGATGCACATAGAGCAGTTGTCGGAGATACAGGAGAGGGTTCGGGATGATAATTATGTTCCAATCAGCCTGAACATGGAATCACTGTTATTGCAGGAGAATAAAGATTCTTATGTATTTAAGATACCGAAAAGCCGATTAAATGCTGCACTGGAACACGCTATTGTTGTTCCGAAAAAAGATTGTCTGCTTTTGGATCAGGGGTAAACCCTTGTGACGTGTTTGGACAGGTAGGGCAAAACGAAGCTGTACCACATGGATGCCCACGGTCATGTAGTGGAGGAAAATCCGTTAAATATGAAAAATGAGGATTTAGGAAAAGCATTTGCCCCACTCAGCAGACAAAAGATACAGCAGATAGGGCATCTAAAGCCGGAACAGGCTGATATATTTCCCTCTTTTAACCAGGGGCAGGAGAATAGGACGGATTCTTCTGCCCCTGATTCTGTTCCGGAGCCGGATATTGCAGGGGATAATCTGCAGGAAAAGACAGAAACTTTACAGAATATACCGACACTTTCAGCGGCGCAGGCAGCTATATGCGTGTAGTCTCGGAAAGTCACTGAAACAATAACAGGAAATACTATTATAAAAATAA
>CANSYK010000117.1 GCA_947651225.1 uncultured bacterium
TGGCATCAGTGTCTGCCAAAACAAAACTGTAATTTCTGCCCGGATGGAGTACTAGAACATATGCAGAATTAAAAAAGAAATATCTGTATTTAAAAGCATTGCTTACCAGTTTAGGTGTAAATCTTACAGATATTGACGAAACCAAAGAATAATAAGGAACGGATAGTTTGAGTAATAAGGGCGTAAGTTTGTTAGGAACTGTGAATAAATAACTTTTGAATGGTTCCTGATATAGCTTACGCCCTTATTTTAATTAGACTGACTCAAATTCTTTTACAATTTCATCAGAAGGCGGGGCAGTCAATAAGCTCACAATAACGATTACAAGGCTGCTGCAAATAAAAGCAGGAAGCAATTCATAAATATCCCAGACACCGCCTAGTGGACGAACAAGATATTTCCAGATAAAAATCATAGCGCCGCCAGTAATCATGCCGGCAAGGGCGCCGTTCCGGTTTGAGCGTTTCCAAAAGAGCGCAAAGAGCATAACTGGTCCAAAAGAAGCGCCAAAACCTGCCCAGGCGAAAGAAACGATGCTGAATACAGAACTGTTTGGGTCACTTGCTATGACCACACCAATAATGGCAATAGCAACTACAGTCAGACGGGCAATCAGCATAGAAGTTTTTGCGGTAAGTTTGATTCCAAACACATCACGAAGCAAGTTTTCCGATACACTGGAAGAAGCTGCCAAAAGCTGTGAATCCGAAGTGGACATAGTGCAGGCAAGGATTCCGGCAAGGATTAATCCTGCGAAAATAACAGCGATTACGCCATTTTCACTTAAAAGAATCGCAAGGCGGATAATCAGTGTTTCAGATTCCGAAGAAGCTGTGAAAAATTCAATCTGTCCTGCTTTTGATACACTATAACCCATGATTCCAATAAAAATAGCAACAAACATGGAGATAACAACCCAGATGGTAGCAATTCTTCTGGAAAGTTTCAGTTTTTCTTCGTTTTCTGTACCCATGAAGCGGAGCAGGATATGCGGCATCCCGAAATATCCAAGTCCCCATGCAAGAGTTGAAAGAATGGTAAGAAAGCCGTAGGAGACAGATTCTCCAGAAGCTGTATCATGTAATGTAAACATACCAAGATACCCAGGAAGTGCTTTTGCATTTTCAATAACGATATCTACGCCGCCCGCAATGGATACGCCAAAAATTACAACAACAATCAGGGCGATTGTCATAACAATACTTTGGATTAAGTCTGTTGTACTGGCTGCCAGAAATCCACCAAGAGCCGTATAAGCAACAATAACAACAGCACTGATAATCATTGCCGGAAAATACGGCATATCAAACAGAGTGGAAAAAAGCTTTCCACATGCCGCAAAGCCAGATGCCGTATATGGTACAAAAAAGATTACAATGATAATAGCGGCAATTGCTAAGAGCAGATGGCTGTTATCATGGTAACGGTTGGAAAAAAATTCAGGGATGGTAATGGAGTTGTTGGCTTTTGCACTGTAACGGCGAAGGCGTTTTGCGACAATCAGCCAGTTTACATAAGTTCCAATGCCAAGACCAATAGCGGTCCATCCAGCATCAGCAACACCACTAAGATAAGCAACACCAGGAAGTCCCATAAGCAGCCAACTGCTCATATCAGAAGCCTCAGCGCTCATCGCTGTTACCAGAGGGCCAAGCTTGCGGTTGCCAAGATAAAAGTCTGAAACATCTTTGTTTTTTCTGGAATAATAAATGCCAATTAAAATCATCATAATAAGATAGAGAATGATGATTGCCAACATTCCAAGAGTTTTACTATTCATAGTTGTCCTCCTTGTACTATGTAATAAATTTTTCCCTAGAGCGTGTTTGAAAATTGCTTTTTGCAAGATGTGCTTCACACTTTGTGGGAGATTTGGCTCAAATTTAGGAGGTGTAGCGGGCTACATTGACTAAATTTGAGCTAAATATAGCGCAAAGCATAGAGCGCAGATTGTGAGAATGAATTTTCAAATAAGTTTGCTATGTGAAAAGGAACGTTTACCAGTATACCAAAAAACAGAGAGAAAGACAAACTTAAATATTTTTTTCTTCGCATGATGTTTAGAATATCCGTGAATAGTAACGAAAATATCGAAAATAGGTACAAAAAGGGAAAATATTTCTTATGAAAAAAGATATTTTGTATTATAATATAAATATAAGGAAATGTCAGTAAATAACTTGAACAGACAGGCTGTTTGAATTATTTATTGACGGTTTCTAAAGGGTTGCAGTGATTCGGGAGAATTGATTCATTGTAATGAGTAGTCGTTGTGCTTTTATTTTTAACTGAAAGGAGGATATGTGATGTTTCAAAAAGGAGATTACATTGTTTATGGAAGCAGCGGCGTATGTAAGGTGGAAGAGATTGGTCCGATGGATCTTACCGGGAGTACAAAAGGGAAATTGTATTATACACTTTCTCCGGTCTACTCCAACAAGAGTCGGATTTATACACCAGTAGACAATGCTAAGATTGTAATGAGAAGTGTGTTGTCAAAAGAAGAAGCAATGGTTCTGATTGAGAAAATTCCCGAAATAGAACCGCTTTGGGTAAATGATGAGAAAAAGCGGGAAGAATTATACCAGCAGAGAATCAAGACATGTAGTTTTGTAGAGTGGATTAAGATTATCAAGACGTTGTATTTGCGCAGAAAGTCCCGGATGGACAATGGAAAGCAGCTTGCTTCTGTGGATGAGAGATATTTAAAAATAGCAGAAGACAGCCTTTATGGTGAACTTGCAATTGCATTAGGAATGGAAAGGGAAGAAGTAGAGCCTTTTATCTGTGATCATATCAATGCATTGGCATTAGTTTAGAAAATTATTGTATCGAACAGATGATGAAAATGGAGTTTCCAATAACAGGGGAATGCGTCAGCATTCCTCTTTTTTTTGCGAGATTTAGGGTTGACTAATTATGCAAAGTTGATATAATGTACTTGTACAATAAGTACATTATAAGAGAAGAGGTGAGTTATGGAAATCATTATCAGCAACAATGCTAATAAGCCGATATATGAGCAAATTACATTGCAGATTAAGGCAATGATAATGAGTGGGGAACTGCAGGCCGGGGATGCGATTCCTTCAATGCGTTCCTTAGCAAAGTCGATTCATGTGAGTGTCATTACTGTTCAAAAAGCTTATGAGGATTTACAAAGGGATGGTTTTATAGAAACCACAGTTGGCAGAGGAAGTTTTGTGTCAGCACAAAATAAAGATTTTTATCAGGAGGAGCAGCAACGTATCGCAGAGGAGCATTTGCAGGCTGCTGCAGAGATTGGACGGACAAGTGATATTTCTCTTGAAAAATTGACAGAGTTGTTAGCTTTATTCTATCAGGAGGGCGAATAATATGGAAAATATTTTAGAATTGAAGCAGGTTTCCAAGACATTTCCAAAGTCAGATTTCAAACTGGATGATGTGACATTTTCGTTACCATATGGAGCAATTTTAGGTTTTGTTGGAGAAAACGGCGCAGGAAAAACTACGACGATTGGCTGTATTATGAATACAATCATCAAAAACAGCGGAACAGTGAAATTGTTTGGTAAAGAAATGTTGGACACAGACACTACTATGAGGGAAAAAATAGGTGTTGTCTATGATAGTGATAACTTCCCTGTTTATTGGACTGTGAAACAATTATCAAATGTCATGGAGGGGCTTTATGTACAGTGGGATAATTTTCTCTTTCAGAAATATTTAGAACAATTTCATCTTCCTGCAAAACAAAAAATCAAACACTTTTCCAGAGGAATGGCTGTGAAATTGGCGATTGCTGCTGCCTTGGCGCATCATCCCCAATTATTGATTTTAGATGAGGCGACAAACGGTTTAGACCCTATTGTGCGTGATGAAATACAGGATATTTTTCTTGAATTTGTGCAGGAAGAAAACCATTCCATTTTGCTGTCTTCTCATATTACAGGAGATTTAGAAAAAATTGCGGATTATATCACTTTTATTCACAATGGGAAAGTTATGATGACTGTATCGAAGGATGATTTGTTGTATAATTATGCCGTTCTGCGCTGTAGGGAAAGTCAGTTTCCGGCATTAGACAGGGAGGATATTTTGGCTTATCGAAAGCGGGATTTTCAGACAGATGTATTAGTTTCTGATGGAAAGGCTGCACAGCGAAAATACAAAGATGTTGTGGCAGACCATGTTTCCATTGATGAAATTATGTTGCTTTTAATAAAGGGGGAGCGGGTGTGAAAGGACTACTGAAAAATAATTTTTATGCGGCGCTTTCAAATATGAAAGCATTTTCAATTATTATGCTGTTATTGGGAGTTTTTGTTGTCGTGATAAATCATAAAATTCCAACTTTGGTTGTTGCTGGTTATATGTTATTGGGCATGATTGGATTTTCTCTTATTTCGATTGCAAGCCTGCGAAAAGAAAGCACTGCCAAATGGAGTAAATACAAATTAACTACGCCTGTAAAAAGGTCTGCTATTGTAAAAAGTCATTTTTTAAGTTTGCTATTATGGCTGTTTATTGGAATGGTTTTTGCTGGAATTGGCACAGTTTTGTCAATTATACTACATGGATATCCTTTTAGCAAAATTACAGATGTTTTTATGCTGTTTGTAGCAGGGGTTGTGATAAGTCTGCTTATGGGAACAATATTCTTTCCCTTATTCTACTTAGATGGTGAGAAACGAAATGAGGTATATATTATACTTAGTTTAATTTGTGCCATAAAGATTAGTACATTTATAGATGTACTGTTTCCTGGTTCTATGAATACAATGCAGATTGTTTTATTTGGCATTATCATTCTTGTATGTGTCCTGTTTGCATTTGTTTTATCCTGTTTATTGACAGTTGTTATCTATCGTAAAAAGGAGTATTAGGCATAAACAGCAAGATGAAAAAGGTAATTTTCAAGCAAGGTTCTAAGGAGGTGTTTTCTATTTTTTTTGATATCGTATTAATTGTGTTAATTTTAGTTATTTACAGGAAGCAAAGGACTGAATTTACAAAAGTATCCAAAACAGAAATCATATTCTGTTTATCCTGGTATTTATTTTATATGATATTAGCGATAATAAGCTGTGCACTTTCTGTAAATATCATAAACGAAGCTGCCAATTGGCTGTTTTTGGTTCTTTTTCCATTATTAATTATCGTTCGATTGAGAAAAGAGAATGTAATAAAAACTCTGAAAGAAATCGGTTTAAAATGTATGGACCTACAACAGGTAATTAAGATTTTGCTGGTTTGTATGATCTATATTAGTGTAATTATCTTAGTTTTTTGTCTAGGTGATGAAAAACCAAATATTTTGAAAATGATGGCAAAATTTCCCATGCATTTTTGCTACATGCTATTTACAGCAGCTTTTACAGAAGAATTTTTCTTTCGGGGTATCGTCCAAAATTGTATGATGAATGCTTTGAAACGACCATATATAGCGATCCTGCTTGCCAGTGTTTTATTTGGATTATATCATTTCCCGTTTGCGTTTTATCTATGGGAAGAAACGGCAGGAAGCATCGTAAAGTCATTAAAATTGATTATGACAAGCCAGGCTGTTTCTGGCTGTGCCCTGGGCTTCATTTATTATAAAAGTAATAAAAATCTTTGGAGCAGTATTATTTTACATGCTTTGGCTAATGCAGCTATTATGTCGCTTAGTGCTGTGTTTTCAGGATCAATATAGAAACAAGTGATAAAAACTTGACATTGTTCCCCAATCGTGCTTTACTAAGTAAGATTGGGGATTTTTATGTTTCCATGACAATTCGTATCTGCGTGCTGTCTGGTATGGAGTTTATATGAAATAAAACAGCACAGGAAAAACACAAAAGTCAGTGTTTTTCATTATTATTTGTGCCGCCGGCTGAAGGGCGGTGGAATGGAGGATTATTATGAAAAAGAAATTTTTATTAGCAGCAGTAATGATGGTGATGGCAATGTTATGTCTGTTTGGATGTGGAAGTTCAGGTTCTTCCGATACAGATTCGTCAGGTTCCTCTAAAAGTTTAGGTTCCGATGGAGGGAAGACATATAAAGTTGGAATTGTCCAGTATGTAGATGATGCGTCTTTAAATCAGATTCAGCAGGCAATCCAGACAGAGTTAGATGCACAGGGGAAGGAGCTTGGCGTTACATTTGATTACAAGGATTATACCTTCAATGGCCAGGCAGACCAGACGACATTGAACCAGATTATGGCGGATTTAGTTTCTGATGAAGTGGATATCATTATTCCAATTGCAACGCCAACGGCAGTTGTAGCACAGTCAGCAACAGAAGATAACCAGATTCCGGTTATTTTTTCTGCAGTTTCCGATCCGGTTTCCGCAGGTCTTGTAGATAGTATGGATGCCCCTGGCTCTAATGTTACAGGAGTCAGCGATGCTTTAAATACCGAGGCAATTATGAAGCTGATTCTGGCAGGAAATAAGGATACGAAAAAGATTGGGCTGCTCTATGATAAGAGCCAGGATTCTTCTAAGAATCCAATTGAGGAAGCAAAAGCATTTTGTGAAGAGAATCAGATTGAGGTAGTAGAAAAGACTGGTACAACAAATGATGAAATAAGCCTTGCGGCAGATGCTCTGGTTGCAGCAGGGGTAGATGCGGTGTTTACTCCAACAGATAATACGGTTATGATTGCGGAGCTGGCAATTTATGAGAAGCTTATCAATGCAAAGGTGCCTCATTACTGTGGCGCAGATTCCTTTGCTTTAAATGGTGCGTTCTGTGGCTATGGTGTCAACTATGAGGAGCTTGGCACAGAGACAGCGAAAATTGCGGTGGATGTGCTTGTAAATGGTAAAAAGCCTGCAGAGATGGCAATTAAGACGCTGGATAACGGTATTGCTACTGTAAATACAGAAACGGCATCTGCAATTGGCATTGATTATAGCTCTTTTAAAGATCTTTGTGAGGAAGTCAAAGAGACAAAGACAGCAGAGGAGTTTGAATAAAAGAGGTTTGAAGTTTCTCTAATGCATGAAAAAACACGCTCTAAGAGAAACTTCAAATCGGAAAAGAACGCAAAAACAGTGTTCTTTTCCGTGGCATTTAGGATCTAAAAAAGTAAATATTGCCATAATTATCGGGAACTTTGGAGGAATAAGATGTCTACAATTTTTACCATATCCATTTTGCAGAGTGCGATTGAATTAGGATTTATTTATTCATTAGTTGTTCTGGCATTGTTTATCTCGTTTTCTATTTTAAATATTGCAGATTTATCTACAGATGGGTGTTTTACACTGGGATGTGCAGTTGCAGCGTCTATGACGCTAGCTGGGCATCCGGTTCTGGCGCTTTTTTGTGCGCTTGGAGCTGGGGTGATTTCTGGTTTTGTGACTGCTTTTTTACAGACACGTCTTGGTGTGGAATCCATTTTGGCGGGGATTATTGTCAATACTGGACTGTATACGATTAATATTGCTGTGATGGGATTTTCATCAAATCTCAATCTGTTTAAATGTGACAGTATCTTTACTATGGCAAGGGATTTTATCCAGAACAAGATGGGAGAGAGTGCTTATGAGATTCTTGTAACGGGTGGCTGGTATCGTTTGATTCTGGTAGCAGTTCTTGTTATTATTATTGGTATTCTTTTAAGTCTTTTTCTGGGAACCAGACTGGGGCTTTCGATTCGTGCCACAGGTGATAATGCGGCAATGGTAAAGGCTTCCAGTATCAATCCGAAGCATACCATTACGGTGGGACTTTGTGTATCTGGTTCAATGACGGCATTGTCTGGCGGCATTCTGGCGCAGTACCAGAAATCCTGTGATATCAATCTTGGAACTGGTATGGTGACAATTGCGCTTGCCAGTTTGATTATCGGAGAAACGCTGATTGGCAAAGGAACGATGTTCCGGCGGATCGCAGGTGTTATTTTCGGAAGCTGTCTGTATCGGTTTATCGTTGCTGTGGCAATCCGTATCAATGTTCCGGCAGAGTGTTTAAAGCTGGTATCTGCGTTGATTGTTGCTGTTGCAATTGCATTTCCGCATTTAAAGCAGAATGTTTCTTTTACAAAACAGAAATACATACAGCTTGCGAAGCGGAGAAAAGGGGGTGCTTCCTGATGTTAGAACTAAAAGATATCAGTAAAACCTTTAATCCGGGAACAATTAATGAAAAAAAGGCATTGATTCATCTGAATCTTTCTCTGGCAGATGGCGATTTTGCCACAATTGTAGGAAGTAATGGGGCTGGGAAGTCCACAATGTTCAATGCAATTACAGGTGCATTCTATGTGGATGAAGGCGAAATTATTTTGGATGGGGAAGATATTACTTTTAAGCAGGAGCATAAAAGAAGTTTGGATATTGGACATTTGTTTCAGGACCCACTGCTTGGTACAGCGCCTCATATGACAATTGAGGAAAATATGTCGCTTGCCTATCTCCGTGCTTCTTACAAAACATATGGATTTTTTGGCAGAAGCCGTAAAAAGGAAAAGACAATGTTTCAAGAACAGCTTTCTCTACTGGATATGGGATTGGAAGACCGGATGAAGCAGCCAGTAGGGTTGTTATCTGGCGGACAGCGTCAGGCATTGACTCTTTTGATGGCAACCATGGTAACACCAAAGCTTCTCCTTCTGGATGAGCATACGGCTGCTTTAGATCCTGCAACAGCAGAAAAGGTGTTGGATTTGACAAGGAATATCATAGAAAAACGGAAGATTACCTGTCTGATGGTAACCCACAATATGAATCAGGCATTGGAACTTGGAAACCGTACGCTGATGATGGATTCCGGGCATGTGGTTTTTGATGTTTCAGGAAAAGAGCGTTCTGTGTTGACCGTGGAGGATTTGTTGGAGAAATTTAAGGAGAATGCAGGAAAACAGTTAGATACGGACAGAATTTTGTTGTCATAGACAAGATATCCGATTGCCCTCAGTGTGAATATTTTGTGAATGGCATCCTAAACTTTGGACGGTTCAAGGATGCTATTTCTTTTTATGTCCGTCTATGTAAGTCAATGCCGAATCCTGCTTTCTTTTGGATTATAGCTAGAACGTGTTTGAAAATTGCTTTTTGCAAGATTATAATATGTGGTTAGGATTGGAGGTGTATATTGTGGATGCACTAAAAAAAGAGGAAATTTACACGATTGATGATATTTATGCATTGCCAGAGGGGGAACGGGCAGAATTAATAGATGGAAAAATATATTATATGGCGCTGCCAGGTACAAAGCACCAAGGACTGGTGCATTTTTTTGATAGAGAAATCGGCAATTATATCCAAAGTAAAGAAAGTGGATGTGAGGTCTTTCCAGCGCCATTTGCTGTATTTTTGAATGGGGATGATAAAAATTATGTTGAGCCGGATATCAGTGTGATATGTGACAAAAGTAAAATTACAGATAAAGGCTGTATTGGCGCTCCAGATTGGGTGATTGAGATTGTCTCACCAGGCAGTATAACAAGGGATTATTTTACAAAACTTTTTAAGTACCAGACTTCTGGTGTCAGAGAGTATTGGATTGTAGACCCCGCAAAAGAATTGGTTATGGTGTATCGCTTCGAAGAGGAAACGATGGGACAATATTTTTTTGGAGAAACGATACCAGTGGGAATATATGAGGGATTTGCTTTAAAAATAGAGTAATTGTATATTCAGATGTGTTTGATGATGTGAGAGTAATAAATTGATTGGGGACAGTTGTTAGCGGAGGTTAAAATGGATTTAGTCAGGTTGGATCAATTTAGTAAAGGATGTTCGGAAAATTTAGCAGATTCCATTGATGAAATATTGAAATCGGGGAATGGAAAAAAGCCTATGGCGATTGGATTTATCACTACCGATGATTTTTACGGATTTTATTTGTCCTGGGAGTATACAAATAATATAGAGGAGTATTATGATTGGGAGCAGGGGATAGAACCAGATTTTCTTTATCAGCCTCTTGTAGATATTGTAGATTCCTGTGAAGAAATTGATTTTTGTAACAATGTCGGATGGTGATTATATAGAGGAAATGTTGAAGGAATCTGTAAAAATGTTTAATGCGCCGGAAACAATAGAAGTATACGGCTGGAGGCAGTAATTGCCTGAAAATATGCTAAAATTTGTTTGGAAATGGATTTTCAGATACACATTTGAAAAAAGCAACAATGAAAGAATATTTTGCTTGGAATGGAACTTTTCAGGAGAACAGGAGGGATTAAATGCTCAAAATTGTGGGTACAAGTCATGGAAAAGTAGTTGATGAAAAGATTCTAATTGATGACAGCAATAAAATTACAAAATATGGATTACTATTGCTTGGATTAGATCTACTTGCAGATGTAGGTGTTGTTTTCCTAATTAGCAAAATTATAAAAATGCTGAAACACAGAGGGTAGGAAAATGCAAGGGGATTTGCAAGTAAGGGGTTCAGAATTTGAGGGTTCAGAAAGTTTTTAAACAGGGCTTGCGCACTTAAAGTATTGTTGTGCGCAAACCTTGTTTTTGATTTTAGAAAACGAAGAAATTTCCATATGAAAGTAGTTTATTTCTTTGTACTTACGCTTTTCGTTTTTGACCAGGAAGAATAATATTTTTTGCCATTAACCGTTTTATAGGTTCGAATTCTGACATAATATTTTTTCTTTGCTTTTAATTTACTAATGGTAAGCTTTGTTGTTGATGTCTTGCCGATTGTCTTGGTTACCGTTGTATTTCCCGTAAATTTTTTACTTGTTGAATATTGAATCTGGTAACCTGTTGTGGAGTTGGCCTGTTTTTTCCAGTTTACGGTAAATCCTTTGGACTTTGCTTTGGTTTTGCCTAGCGTACTAATTCCCTTTGGGAGAATCTTAAAGGAGAGTGTCACGCTTCCTGTATAATCACCTGTTCCGGTTATGACAACAGAGGAAGTGCCTACTTTGATATTGTTCTTATAGGAAACCGTGTAATCTGTATTTTTTGTTAATGTTTTTATGCCTGCTGTAACAGTGACACCTGGTTTTTTCGCCTTACCATTATAGGTATATGATGTTTTATTCAGGGTTACTTTTGTATGCTCAGAAAGATCGACAGGATTAAAACCAGGTTCCATGGTTGGAGTAGTAGTCGGCTCTTCTGTTGGGACAGTAGTCGGTTCTGTTGCTGGTGTTTTTGTCGGAGTGGCAGTCGGTTCTGTTGTAGGAACTTCTGTCGGTGGTACATCCGGAGTTGTCTGTGAAGGTGATACTGTTATCGGAATTTCAATTGTTTTGCCACTTATTATTCCAATAAGAGTAGTGGTTCCTGATGAAACAGCGATGATGTTGCTGCCGGAAATGTTGGCAACAGCAGTGTCCTTAATTTTCCATGCAAGAGAGTCCGTGACTACTGATGATACGGCTGGGGCATAAGCCCAGGTATCTTTCGTGCGAAGCTCAAGAGAGAGAACAGGAAGTGCTGCGGTATTTCCTATATTTAGCTGATAACGTTCAACATCAGAGGTGTAGTTTAAAGTTGTAATCTGATTTGTGCTTATCGCTACCGTTACTGCCGTTTCTGAATCGTTTGCAGGTGCAAAGGTTTCTGAGACGACACGGTCTCCAAATTCCTGAACCCAATAGTGACAGCCTTTGTAATAGACATGACCAATTCCGATAGAGCGATACCCGTTGGAGAGCATATTTCTCCGATGTCCTTGACCTGCATAAGGTTCGTTTGTTTCCTGCCAGAGTTCAAAAACTTTGGCAGCGGTTAAGTTTGATGTACCAATCGCAATGTTTTCACCACGTGCTCGATATTCGTCTGTATAGGCAGTAAAACAGCTTTCGCCATTTGGTCTGGTGTGGGAATAACCTGCAACCAGTTCCATAGCACGCTGCATAGCGATTTTCTCCAGATTGTAATCATACTGAAGTCCTTCAAGTCCGGTTATTGGTACTTGTTCTGTGTTGTTTTCATTCCATTGCCATGCATCCTTACCA
>CANSYK010000118.1 GCA_947651225.1 uncultured bacterium
AGAATTTTTATTTTTAATCGTTACATTGTTCTATTTTCCAACCGCACAGGTGGAAATATTTTTCAATAACAGGCTGACTTCTGAAATAGGGCGCGGTATAATCGGAATCAATAAAGATGTGCATGCGATTTTTATTGTTTCAGTAAACCGACTATCTGCAAGGAGGGACATGCTTATGAGAAGAAAAACAGAATTATCATTTTCTTTGTTCTGGCATTGTTATTGCTGGTGCCTGGCACAGTGATACAGGCAAAAACAAAGCCAGAACTGACAGCAAAGAAAAAAACAATGACCACAGGGCAGACTTACAGATTAAAATTAAACGGGGTGTCAAGAAAAACAAAGGTAAAATGGAAAACCAGTAACAAATCAGTGGTTTCCATTGCAAAAAGGAAAGGGAATACAGTTACGTTCAAGAGTAAGAAAAAAGGTACGGCTACAGTTACGGCTGTTTACAGACAAAAGAAATACCGGTGCCGGGTTACGGTCCAGGCAGGAAAAAAGAAAAAGCCGGCGGCAGACCATCCGGTGTTAAACAGCAGGGATGTGACACTGTACCATCTTTCGGAATCCTACAAAGATTACATAAAATATGACAACAACCATCTCCGGGAATACCGTTTCCGGGTGTCCGGCACAAAGAAAGAAGTGAGGGACTGGGAGATTTCCGGGGAGGATGCCGGATATTTTAAGATTACGGATTATGGACTGCTACAGATGGAATGGGGACCGGCCTATGTCTGCCCCTGTGTGACAGCAACTGTAACCGCCATACTGGAGGATGGGAGAAAACTGACGGCAACCGTAAGGGCGTATTCTGAAATGAATATCTATATAGACAGGCTGTTTACGGAATTTGAGAAAAAATACATTACCCCGTCCATGACAACAAAGGAGAAAGCGGAAAAGGCGGCATGGTATATCAGTGCGACCTCGGATTATGAATTTTACAATGACAACTGGTACGATATTTTCCTAAAGGGAAAAGGGGACTGCATGGCAAGCCGCTATGCCCTGCAGTATCTGTGCAACCATATGGGGATTAAGGCGGCAGCCTGCCGGAATCTGGACGAACATGGGAAAACGCTGGTTTATGCGGATGGCAGGTTCTATGTCATTGTTACCGGATTTAATGAGCCAAAGCCAAGACCGTACGGAATTTATGAAATCAACGGCAGTGCTTTGGAAGAACTGGCAGAAAAGAATAACTTTGACTTGGATTTTTTTCGTCAGTAAGGGGGCCGGAACAGTGGATTTTATAACAGATGAATTTGTTGCCGCCCGTACGGGGGAACCGCTGGAAACAAGGTTAAAGAGCAGCGGCAGTTTCCAGCGGCAGATGAAATCACTTCATAAGGCTTCTAGAGCATTTACAAGGAATTCCGTCAAATCGGACGAATGCTGGAAAGCATTTGACAGGCTGGAAGATGAATGGAGTAAATACAACATACGGTATGGGGAGGAATCCTACCGTCTGGGATTTGAGGACGGGTTGCAGATAGCATATGAAAAGGAAATCCGTTCCAAAGGTTCTGTTCTGGATATTAAGGACATGACGCATCTGGTTTATGTGTATGATGCCATAAAGAAACTGAATAAACTCCTGCTGGGAGAGTGGGAAATACATAGCAGGGATGGCGGTGTGCTGGAAGAGCTGGACCGGGTGTGTGATGTAATTGAGGGCAGCATTTGTGCAGAAATCCGGCTGCGTGGGGAGGATGAAATGTATGAGTGTCTGGCGGATATACTGGATGATGCCGGAAAAGCACCAGATGAACGGGCAAGGCTGCTGACAGGGCAGGATAAGCCAGAAAACCACAATCCCAACAAACAGAAATGAGGATGGCGGAGGTTAGATAATGATTTACAGAAAACAGGAGGATTTTACGGTGGAAAAAAGAGATATGGCATTATTGATTGAGGTGGAGGATGAACTGGATAACATGGACAAGGCGTTTGAACAGCTTGCTGGGCATGGACACGCAAGCGGGGAGTTTAGAAGGCTGGATTATGTGTTTGACGTGATACAGCATAATTCCCATCAGTGCTTTTCCAGTGAATCGGAGGAAAGTATGCAGGCATTTTTTGATGTTATGCAGGACAAAGGCAGGACAGCAGAAGAACGGGCAGATATTCTTTTGAGTGGATATTATGTAAAATAAAGAAAATTTAATTCCCTTTCTATGAAACTTTTCACACACTCTGGGGGACGGCATAACATTTTTTGTAGTTATCAAAAATTAGAAATGTTTTTGGAATTATAAAAACAACAGATTGAAAATTACAATCATCAATCTGTTGTTTTTCTGTTTTTTGCGTTGTGGAACTCATATTTCCTGACAATATAAAAACTTTATCCTGATTACTTTTCTTTCAATAGCCATTCTAAAAAATACACTATCTGTTATACAGTTATATCTACAGATGCCTGTGTTGCTTTACTACCTGACTTTTTCATATTAGCCTCTACCGATTCCCTTGTAACGGCATCTAAAATCCCCGGCTTAACGGGCTTTCCAATTTGCCAATTAGGGTCTGCCTCCCGTACCGCATTCAGAAATGCCTGCCGATATGCACGTTCATACTGCTCTAAGGTATATCCTGCTGCCAATCGGTCATTTTTCTGCATTTTCCTATGCAGATTCGTGTATACATCTGACCGCTTAGTTGTATCACCATTCTTGACACCATTTTCACGTAGAAATTCTTTCTTAGTCAATTCAAACATCTCATCTCGGCTACTCTCAGGAATAGGGATAATACGTCTCCAGCTTTCTGCATTTTCATTTGTTACCAAAAGGCCTGTCAATCCAGTAGTCGGATCAATATGATCCCCATCCTTGTCATAACTCTTCATCCGATTTTTTATACACTGAATGTTGGTATACATTGTACCGTTTGCATTTGACATCATCTGTTTCAATGCAGCTTTGTACTGCTTGCTGTTTGTGTCAATACCTGCAGCTTTTAATTGTTTCTGTATGGAACTGCTGTTTAACTGTGACAACTGAAAACTACCGGGAATCGTTGGCTTTTGCATCCCAAACATATTTTGAAACAAAAAACTATAATCTGTAATCCTTGACATATCTGTGCCCTCCTAATAATATTCAGTTAGGAACTGTCGCATATTTCTGTTCCACCATCTCAATACGATAAAATTTTACATTGAAAGCCCTGTCAAAACTAAACTTCCACTAAATCCAGCCTTGACAGGACCTCCTAAGTAAACTTACCCTATCTGTTTTCTTTGCCTCTGCTAACTACAAACCATTTCTTCGCAACAGAATATGGGAAAAGAAACTCATAATAAATGGAAATCATCGTGTGATGTCATCACTTTCCAACACCAAATTGATTCATATTCCGCATCAATCTTTCCAGAATTTGTTTGATAATTCAAATGACAAAATTCCGGACAGAAAATTTTGATTCTTAGTCATAAAGTTCCTTATTCCAGCAAGAAAAGTTTCTTTGTTAGAAACATCTATACTGTCAAAATGTGCCGGCAGTTCTTTGTCCTTAACTTCTTTGTCAAAATACTTATCACTTTTTTCCTCATATTCTTCAATTATATTTGGCTTTTCCTTCAACGCCTTGATATACCAATTTACAAGGAATCTTGCATGGTTTAAAGGTCTGTCTTCATTGCTGCTTTCCGCACCAATCCTTTGGTACTCATCGTATGCTGCACTGTCCATATTTTTCATCATATCCAAAGTATTGGTAGTTTCAACCAGATTGCTCCCATGCCCCAAATAACTGGACTTTGCAACCCCATAATTCATATTGCCGTTTTTATCGGCTTTTCCAGCGCTCGCTAATTTTGCTATGGTATTCATGGCATCTAAAAATTTCTCCCTGTGTTCTTCCGGAATAAAATTCTCAGAGGCATATTCTGCTTTTTTCATCCCCAATGCAATATTGGCTTGCCGCTCTTCTTCCGTTAAAGAAGATGTATTTTCCTTCAGAAAATTCTGCCGGATAATACCATATACAAAGATTTGTTCTTCTTTACTACAGCCCTCTACAGCAGCCGCAACAGCTTTGTCTGTCTTATAGATACCACAATACTCTGGCAGGGCGATTCTTCTGTCAAAATGTTGTATGTCCTCCTCAAAGCGTTTCTGTGCCTCATCGCTAATCTGTAAAGATGCAGCAATTTCTCCATCGCCTTTCTGGGGTTCCAAAAAATCCTCTCGGTTGATTGCTTTTAGAAAATCAAATTTTGTAATGTTTTGATGTACGTTTTCTATCCTCATAATTTCCTCCATTTCTGCTCTGCTTTTAATGGCTCTGCCCTGTGGAGACTATGCACATTAAAGCAATGTTTGTGCAAGCAATGCACAGCCAAAAACTTGTTGAGTGAAAAATTGATTTTTCACTCTTCGCCTACTTGATTATTAAAAAATGATTCATTTAATTTTTATATCGGCAATAGCAATTGACTACTTAATACCAGTTGAAATTATATCCATTGCCATAAGCTCAGAAACTATCCCCAAATTTATTGATGAACAAAGAGGGTCTGGGGATGGTTTTCATTTTCTTTTTTAGTATCTGGCGGGAATAATTGTCTTTTTTCCTCAAACTCCCATTTCACATACCTCATGCCATACTTATCGCCCCATTCTTTCAAACGCTTGGTATAATCAGCATAATCCGCCTTTGTATTACGATATATCCTCATAAATGAATCCACATCCGGATAACCATACCTTAAATCTTATAAAAAGATATTAAGAGCAAAGGGTGTTTGCAAAAGTGCCAAAATCCATACTTGAATTTCCATCGTAATTATGTTATATTGAACATAAAGAAAGGCATCTGCGGGAACAGATGCCTCTCCAACGGATAGTGTCCAACTCCAAAAGTGGATGCTCCCAAGCGTGACGTTTATGTCCTAACGGACACGCCTAGCCTGTTTGCCGACAGGTTAGGCATTTTTTATTTTCGCTTGTTCTTCCTATCTATGTAGGCAAGCAACGCTATCAGCAGAGTTCCGAAAGATACCAGCAGAGCCAGTATTCCCAGAAAAACCATAATAGTTTCATAATCTGTCATCAGCGTCACCTCCCATCTGGTGTAAGTCCGGCTAATCGTAGATTACACCGGCTGAATTTACAGTGACAGCTTGGGAGGCTACCACCCCGTCGAAGGACTTTTCCGTATAAAAATTTTAACATATCTTATACATTCATTCAAGAAAGATTTGAGTGAGATTTTATCTCCCTAAATTGCAAAAGTAAATTCTACCCTTTGTTTCTTCAATAGAAGTTACCTCTGCACAAGTGGAATTTATTGTTTCACACAGAAACAAATAGTATTTCTTTCCTGCTTAGTTACCTCTAGTCTTAAGACCGAGATACTGTCAAGGGCTTGTCGCACCAGCGATGCGAAGCACCCTTGACCGAAGTTCGGTCTTAAGGCATTATTTCATAACAGCAGGAAAAAACAAGTAAATCCTCACAGATCAAGTAGAATTTACCTTTGCACAGATATATATACGCACAAATTCCCACTTGACACAAGATATTTATTTTTATATACTCACACTCAAATATGTTGTGGTCAAGAAGCAATATACGTTTTCAAAGCCTTAAAAAATAGGAAATTTTTAAGACACACTAGAATTTACTTCTGCACTGGAATTTACTTTTGCAATTAAGCTGAGATTTTATCTGTTTTGTATATTAGCGATACCAAACATAATAGATTCTTGCTTTTTTTCAAAGTGTTCTTCCACATATCTCATGCCATACTTATCCCCCCATTCCTTCAACCGCTTGGTATAATCATCATAGTCCGCCTTTGTAATACGATAAATTTCCATAAACGAATCCACACTCGGATAACCATACCCCCTAACGATATCCCCCAGATGTTGTTTCATATTTGCTATCTGCTGTTCCTTACCGGATATCAGCCTTTGCAGTTCCTTTCTGCGTTTTCCTTGAAATACACCAGTGCAGAGCAATAAATCCTGCCGCAACTGCTCCAATTCCTTTTCACAGGTAAGGACAACATTCTCCTGTCTTACTAACTGTTTGTATATACTCTGTATCTTATCATATTCCTCCATACCCATAGAAAACTCTGGTCTTGGTGGGATAGCGTCCTTTTGTGGTTTAATGTTTGTACTCGTTTTCGATTCATTTTCCATTAGCATTTCGGCAGAATCAGAAACGACCACATTTTTTATTTCCGAAGAAAGTATTGACTGCGGTACATCTGCCATCTGTTCCTCTGGTTCTGGCTTTAACTCTGATTTCTGTGACGTAATTGCAACATCTTCCTCTGTCTGCATAATTGTTTTCTCTGTTTCTTGGGCAAAAGGCTCAACCATTGGAACACTTGTTGTATTCTTTGTAACTGTAGTGTCTTTTCTCTCTTTTTCAAATAAAGCAGCAATTCGCTGGAACTGCTCTCGTATCTTCTGAATCAAAGCAGCCAAAACATCCACTGCATGGGTAACAATCGAAAAGAAAAACCAAGGTCGATTTCCCCACTTGTGAACCGATTCCTGCACCTTCTCTGTGATTTCCATCTGTTTTATCTGCAAAACCTCCTCCCTGCTGATTCCCTCCACCAATGCCCGGTCAACGGTACGGTTCCACTCCGTCCTTGCCCAGTTATCCGTCTTTATCTGTTCTGCCTTTGGATTATTTTTTCCTATCTTTTTTGTGGCAAGATAGGGGCTGTGCTTATCAAATACCGTCAGTTTTTTCTTTTCGTCAAAAACAAAGGTATTGATAAACGCAGTAAAATCTTGTTTCATTTCCTCAAGAAAGCCCTCCTGCTTGAAACGCTTATCCTTTATGGTAAAGAGCATTTTCTCATACACTTCTCCCTTTTTGATAACCCTGCATTTTTTACGGATATTCCCGTTTTCGTCAAAGATTTCTTTTTTGGTTCTCACACGCTTTCCTCTTTCATCATAAAACATACTTCTTGTAGCCGTTTTAACAATCGGCTTATCAAGAAGTTTCCTTTCCGAAAATATCAGATGGATATGGTAGTTAGTCTTTGCCTTGTTATGGTGGAGGGCAGAAATGCACTCTACACCATAGCTCCGTTTGAAATGCAGGGTAAACTGTTCCAGTACATACTCCGGCTCATACTGCACCAAATCTTCCGGCAGGGCAATAATCAGTTCCCTTGCCTCAATGCATTTCCCCTCTGTACCGCTTTTCCGAAACTCATACTGGTTACAAAGGGCAAGCTCTTTCCAGAAAGAACGCTCCGTTGTTTCATATACCGCATATAAATTCTCCTGCTTTGCATGGCTGGAGATATAGGTAATGCGTCCCCGCACATTGCTTAACTTAGACATCTGGATAAAAGAATTTCTTTGCACACAGCACACCTCCCCCTGTGAGTGGACACTTAGGTGTCCGGTTACGAATCCTGTGCCATTTCTGGCACTACTGCAAATGCGTCAGTATTTGTAATTCACGCTTGCGTGAATTTGCCCCCTGCAAGGGCGAAATACACAGAGTACAAATCTTTGATTTGTGCGATGGGTGTATTTCGCTCTCAAGCGCCGAGGACTTAACAGGGAACTTCTCTTGGGGCAAAAAGGGACAGATTTGCGATATTCTTCTACTGCAAAAACTACTATCAACAAGAAAATCAATCTGGCGGAATATCTGCTTATGCCAATAGCAGGCAAGGTATAGCACTGTGATAGAGCTTTCCTCAAAAGTGATATCCAGATATAGGACTGTGATATAACTGTTCTATATCTTTCAGCGGTCTGTCGCTTTCATTTTCCAGAGTGATATAGCTTTGATATGCCTTTCGCCAAATCAGATATAGAGCTGATATAGCATTTCCCTTTTCTGATATAGGAACGATATAGCAAATCTTCAAAGACAAAATTTGTCCCACCATCAGCGATACAGCTTTGATATCACTTTTCAGAAAAATGATATAGTTTTGATGTAGAAATGGTGTAGAGAATCCTTTCCACAAATCTCTGTTCTTTATAATGGTGTAGTTTTGGTGTAGAAATGGTGTAGAAAAAATCTACACCATTTCTACACCAAAACTACACCATTCCTGCCTTACCCGAAGAAAAGTTCTGGTTGATAACCAGAGAAGTCTGTGATACACTTAGTTTGCGTGTAGGTATATCAAGACTCCGGTCTGATTACCATAAGGGGCAGCCGTTACGGCTGTCCTTTTCAATTTCTGACCGCTTTGACATCATGCTCATTCCGTAGGTTTCTGCCTTCATTGGCAGCCATGAAACGCTCTAAGATATCCCTGCGGATAATGACTTTTCTCCCGACACGCAGGACAGGCAGCTTATTCCATTCCACCAGTTTCCGCATGGTGTTCCTGCCGATTCCTGTGTACTCAGAAGATTCCTCAATCGTCATTCCAATCTTCGTTTCCGTCATATACACCCCTCCTTTACTTGATGTTGCATTATGCAACCGCATTACACCGCCTATTATAAACAGTCATATTTCTTCTGTCAAGTGTTTTGCAACTCATAAAATTTTATAAAGTTGCCTATTGCCTTATTCTTTTTTCTGTGTTATTATGGTAGCAGAGGAAAGGAGGTCGCTTACTATGGCAGACAAGGAATTGCGTAAAGTCATTGGAAACAGGGCAAAAGAGCGCAGGCTGGAGCTTGGTTTGTCGGGACAGGACATTGCAGACTGCCTCGGTGTCAACAAGTCCACCATTCTCCGCTATGAGCGTGGAACGATTGACAATGAGAAGAAAATCATCATTGAAGGTCTTGCGGATGCCCTCCATGTATCGGTGGCATGGCTGAAAGGCGAAACGGAGGAAAAGGAAACCGTCATTACGGATAACAGGGATTATCTTATCAAAAGTGTCTTTGAGCAGATTTCCGGCAGCCTGACTTTTGACTTGGAGAATAAGGATTCTGATTTTTCCAAAGATGTGTTATTGCTGTTACTGAAATGCTATAAGGAATTTTCTGCATCTTTTGAAAGAGCCTGCAACCAGTATGGGGAAAATGCCGATAATGAGGAAATCGCCAAAACCATCGGCTGTGAAGATGGAAACGAATTTAACCACATGATGTTCCAGAGGGAAATCCAGCACTCAGTCAACACCATTCATGCGGTTAGTGAAATCATCAATGGCTACAGTGACGATGACAAGGCGGCACGTAGCCGTATCTCTGCCATGTTAAGGGAATATCCTGACTGATAACCAGTGCAGCCGGAGTTTTGATATGCCTACACGCAGACAAGCATTTCAACAGTTCCGATTGCATACGCAACAATGTTGCGATTTAAGGAAGGAGATTTTATTATGGCAAAAGGTTCTGTTAGAAAAAAAGGAAAGAAATGGTACTACCGCTTTTATGTGGAGAACGAAAGCGGAAATCTGGTGCAGAAGGAGTATGCAGGTACAGAAAGCAAGTCAGAAACGGAGAAAATGCTCCGAAAGGCAATGGAGGACTATGAGGAAAAGAAGTTTGTTGCCAGAGTGGAAAACCTCACACTTGGGGATATGCTTGATAAGTGGATGGAAGAAGAAGTAAAGCCGGGAACATTAAGCAACGGTACGGTAATGAGTTACCAGACCATCATCCGGCAGATAAGGAAACACCCCATCGCTGACTGTAAACTGAAAACCGTCACAGCGGAACATCTGCAGGAATTTATTGACCTGTTGAGCTTTGGCGGCACAAAGGCAGACGGTACAACGGTAAAGGCATACAGCAAAGGCTATATGCTGCAGGTGTCGGCAGTGCTGCATGGGGCGTTCCGCTTTGCGGTATTCCCAAAACACTATATCATGTTCAATCCCATGCAGTATGTGGTAATGCGTACAAGCAAGGAAGAAGTGGATATTTTCTCGGAGATATGCGAACAAGAGACGGAAATACCAACCATTACCCATGAGCAGTATTTAAGCATTCTGGATTTGCTTGATAAGAAAGACAACCCTGCCATCCTGCCGATACAGATAGCCTATTATACCGGACTCCGTATCGGGGAAGTATGCGGATTATCGTGGCAGGACATCAGCCTTGAGGAACAGTATCTTACGGTAAGGCGCAGTATGCGTTACAACAGTACAAGGCACAGGCTGGAGCTTGGAACAACCAAACGCAAAAAAATCCGTACGGTAGATTTCGGCAATACTTTGACGGAGATACTGAAAAAGGCGAAAAAGGAACAGCACAAGGAACGTTTCAGGTATGGTGGACTGTACCACTGTAATTATTACAGACAGGTAACAGAGAAAGGTCGTAATTACTATGAGGTTTATACCCTACAGAGTACGGATGATGTTCCAGAGGGTTATGAGGAAATTTCTCTTGTATGTTTGCGACATGACGGGGCATGTGAAACACCCATGACACTAAGCAGTGTATGCCGAAAAATCCAGCGGGAATTGCCCGATATGGCAGATTTTCATTTCCACATGTTACGCCATACCTACACCAGCAACCTACTCGGTGGCGGTGCCTCACCAAAGGATGTGCAGGAACTCTTGGGACACTCGGATGTGAGTACCACAATGAATGTATATGCCCATGCAACCAGAGAGGCAAAGCGGACTTCTGCAAGGCTTTTGGATAAGGTTGTGGGTGGCAGTTAAAAAATTTTCCCTTGTTTCAACCCAGCGAGGGCAAAAACAAGGGAAAACAGCTGATTTTCTGATATGAAAGTTTGGGGAAACCTTGTAAAATGTGGAAAGTCGAGTGTATAATTAGTTGAATTAATATTTAACTATTCCTTACTCCCCATACTGACTATAACATGCTGCCTGGTTCTTACAGGTTGTGAGAATAAAAAGACAGACAATAAATCCGGGAATACTGCAAAAACGGAAACTGCTCTTTCAAATGAAAAAGAAAATACTACTCCAACACCCGCTGCTGAAAATCAGGAATCAGAACAGCCCGACATTCCTGTTTGCTTTATTGGAAACAGCTTAATTGACTATGGCTGTCAGGCAGTTTTCCTTACAGATATTGCAGCAGGCTATGGCAGAAAAATCTCTGTAGATAAGCTTACCTACGGCGGGGCACGCCTTAGCGAGTATGCCGCAGGAGGCTTTATAGGAAAAAAAGAAATCAAAAAAAGACTGAAAAAAGCAGATATTGTAGTCTTTCAGGATTATGGCGGTTGGCAAGGCCAGGAAACATATAAAGCGATACAAAAATTAACATCCTGGTGTAAGAAAAATGCAGCATTTTATTACTATATGTATGACGGTGATGACGTAGACATGGATACCTCAGATTACCAAAAGTTAAAAAAACTGGGGTTGAAACTCATACCGAAAGGACAAATGATAGATGCCCTTCTTGAAATGTCCTACATTTATGAGGAACTTCATATGGAAGCTGATTTCCATCCAAACGACTTGAATGGTTATATGGCGGCTCTTGTTATGAACCATATCATTTTTGATGAAAAATGTACTGATTTTTCAAAAGAGTGGTTCTTTGGAGAAAAATCTGACCGCCTGGCTGCCTCCTATGCCCAGGTTATTGATGGCCTCCATGGAGATTCAGAGCAGGAAAAATGGGAAGAATTACGGAAAATCTGTAAAATAGCAGATAATTTGGACATGTAGAGCGTGTTGCATTAATAATTTGCTTTTTCTACAGTAATATTGTATAATCCCGTCTTTGACAGTGTATAGACAGCAAAAAGCCGTTACATCCTTATTT
>CANSYK010000119.1 GCA_947651225.1 uncultured bacterium
GAAATAATGTTTGCTGGAAGGGATGAAATCTATAATATTATAAAGAAGTATTGGGTGTGATGTTTTTGCAGGATTAAAAATATTTCTATGCAAGGCAGAAAAAAGGTGTAATAAGGCTTTGAAATTGAAAATTATACATAAATTATTTGAATTTTTGTAGTTAGTAAACCGCACTGGTGGGGAATCTTCTGCCAGTGCTTATCATTGGAAATTTGAAGCTGTGGGAAAAATTTATTGCGTATTCTCATATGAAATACGAAGATTCCTTTATTTATGGTATTTTCAGAATCAACTAATAATATATACATTCAAATACGCAATGAATCCCATACAAAATACGAAATTTACAGGTGGTGGTGGAATGAACAAGAAAACGATTGCCCTTACAAGTGAACAATACAGCAGGATTATAAAAATAATCTGTAGTGGTTTTATCTGTACGGATGGGCATACAGTCAAACCAAATATAAGAATCGCTACAGCATTATCTTTAGAAGCAAATCTCGGCTTGCGTATCTCTGACATATTACAGTTGCGGTTATCGTCAATTATACATGATGGGGAGCGGTACAGGTTGGACATTGTGGAGAAGAAAACAAAAAAGAAGCGTGAATTTACTGTGCCAATTGAGATTTATAGTTATATCCAGAATTATGTGTTGGAAAATAACATCAGTCCGACAGCAAAGCTATTTAATATATCGGAGCGCACTATACAGAATCATTTACAGTTGGTATGCGGATATCTGGGCTATGATAATATTTCCACCCATAGTTTCCGTAAATTTTTCGCTTCCAGTATCTATATGGATAATAACTACAATATAGAGCTGGTGAGGGTATTATTGCAACATTCGTCAGTGGCAACCACACAGCGGTACATAGGGATAGGAAGCCATGAAGTAGAAAATGCTTTAAAGAATCATATAAAGCTGTTGTGATAACTTATTATAATAAGGAAGATACTCAAACAAAACAATAATACAAAACATATGCATTATAAAGTATCGAAATGGAAACTTATAAATAGCAGAATTGGAGGACAGGCAGATGGAATACAGGTTTGAAGATTTCAAGACAGAACAGAATAACCAGACCATAATCGTGGATGGGAAATATGGTTATAAGCTGAAAATTTCCATATTTAATCAATGTGTGCTGTTATACTATAAAGAGCAGTTATTGAAGATGCTGAATACCTTTATTAAAAATAGTGGTACTTCCACACATAGTATTGATTCCGTTGATGGAGAAATTACGGCATACATAAACATGGATGTGGTTGTTAGTTTAAAATATGCCATCCAGCTTTATGTCTGGAAAGGCGAAGGGGGAGAGACAAGGGATTATACAATCTGGAAAGAAGTATTGCCTTCAGATGGGCATTTTCCTGAATTTAAGGATTGTATTATGGGAGAACTGGAAAGAATGGCATTTGGAAAGTGAGGGATAAAAAGATGGCAGTATATAGATTGGAAGTAATGAGGCGTGGAATTATTGTAGTAGATGATGTTGACAGTCTGGAAGATGCAGAGGAATATATTGAGAATTGCAATCCGGTGGATGAAGTTAACTGGTCAGATTTTCTTGAAACTGTGCAAGGAAGAACAGAACTACATAAAATTAGTGTTCCTGATTCTATGGCAATTAAAGAGTTTGCGGATAAAATGGAAGTACTTCCATCTGAAATAATTAAGTGGTTATTTTTACGTGGCAAAGTGGTGAGTTTTGGATCAGAAATCCGTTTTGATGATATGAAAGAGTTTGCAGATAAATATGGGGTTATATGCGAGAAGGAAGCGGAGAAAAAGAATATATATTATGATATTAAAAATATTGTATTTCATATAGATCCGATTGAATTTTATGATAACATGATTGATTTTCCGGTTATGGGCATGGAGGAAATACCGGATTGCTTTAAGGATGAAGTTAATCAGGCAATTAGCCAGGCAATAAGTGAATTTGTTGAAAACAATAATATATTAGACACAAGCAATTTGATATTGGAATTTAGTATAAGGGTACAAGTGGTTTTGGCAAATAAAGAAACAGTGTGTCAATTTGTTGTTATAGTTTTAGATTCAGGATACAAGTATGACCATGTATCTAAAAATGTAATTGTAAAAGATACTGCTTGCTTATTTGAGTTTAAAAAGTATTATACAAAGAAGCTGGAAGCATTATTTTTTGGAGATGTTAAAGCGATTGGGGAATCAGATAATGGCAACGGATATACAATATAATTATACAGATTTCAACATAGAGAACCATAATATTACTTTTAGCGGTAACAGTGAAAACGATATTTTAATATCTATCCCATTTGCTGAAGATACACCAAAATGCATTAAGGATAAGCTTAATGAGATTATTAGTCATGGTATGGATGAATGGGCAAGGCTTGGGACATGGAATGGGACATTAGGGCAGGCATATATGCCAGAACCAAAGGACTTACTGTTAAATGCAAGTATGCAGATAAGTTATAACCATAATTTGGGTGTGCGGTATTATATTGCCATTACTATTACGGATTTTGAAATGAAACCGGATATGATGAACATATGCATTGATAAAGATGTTTTAGTTTCTGTATCTTCTAGACTGTATAATGAGTTTGTGGCGTACTGTAGGTATCAGTTGGATAAGGTTCTGTTCCATACGGCGTAGGTTTGGATTTTAGATGTGGTAAGATGGCGGTATCGGTGTTATAATATAATTAATAAAGTTAAACACTAAAGTGGACAGGGGGAATAAGTTATGCTTGCAGCAGTTAAAGGATATTACGATGGGACACAGATAGTAATGGATGAAGAAGAACGTAAACATTTTACTATTGGCGATGAAGTAATTATTACCATCTTAGATAAATCTAATGTCCAGAAGACAGAAACAAGGGCAGAAAAACGTAAGCGAATAATTAATTCTGATGCGTATGTTATATCTACTGGCAGAACAGCAGAAGAGATTGACGGTTATTTAAAGGAGTTAAGAGATGATAGATTCTAAGATGGTTTTTATTGATACGTCACCCTTTATTTATTACCTACAGCATAATGATTTATATTATTCTGATATGAAATTATTTTGGGAAAGGTATGCAGATTGTAATTACGTTACATCATCTGTTACCATAACTGAATACCTGACTTATCCATATTGTCATAATGATTTAAGAATGATAGATGCCTTTTATGCATTTATTGATGGTATGGATATTAAAATTAGAAGCATTGACAGGAAAATAGCGGAAAAGGCGGCTAAAATCAGAGCAGAGTATAGATTTTTTAAAACCATGGATGCATTACAACTGGCTACAGCTTGTATAACAGGATGTGACTTATTCCTTACAAATGATAAGCAGTTAAGACAGTTTGGAGAAATCAGGTGTATTACAGTGGAAGAATTGTAATAAAAAACATCAAAAGAGTCGCTTGAAAATCAAGCAGCCCTAGTGTATAATCTAATCAGAAAGGTTTATCGGATGCAATATCCGATTGCCCTCAGTGAAGAATAAACTATAGAGAATAGCATCCAAACTTTGGGCGGTAGGGATGCTATTTCTTTTTGTTATTATGATTGTCTATGTGTGTGTTCGTGATGGTGTTCGGTGCATTTATCATAAAAACGCCAAAATTTTCGATTTTTTGGACAAAATATGCGAAAAATTCAAAAAAATAGAGAAAAATTGGTGCTTTTTTGATTGTTTTAAAATTGAGGTTAGTGTGATATCATGTGTATCAGGATGGAAAATTGATGTGGTTCGGTGTTTGTTCGGTGGCAGGAGGTATTGAGGGCTTGAAGAATGGCTATTTTAGTTGATTTTTACGAGAAAATAATGCCTTACAAAGATTACCGATTTAATTCTGATAAGTTATATGATATAGATTAATAAAAGGAATTTATACATAAAAAACTTATTATATAGGAATGTCGAAATTTGTTGTATATTTGTCGAATGATGTAGTATGAAATATGGTAAGAATATGTTATAGTGATACATGAACTATTGGTTATTAATTCTTATTGAAGAAGAGGTTATTTTCATATGAATATTTTAGTGATTGGCAATGGATTTGATTTAGCTCATGACTTACCTACAAAGTATACGGACTAAAGTGACCCACTTTGTCAAGACAATTTTTTGATTAATTTATCGTTAGGCGGTGAATGTATGTTCTATTGGAACATAGTATTCCATTCTTCCTTTAGTTACAGGAAACTTGGGGATAATCAATGTGTCAAGGACTTGCCACATTGTGGCGCACTATGCGCATCCTTGATACATTGGTTATCTCCAAGTAGAATCATGGTTAGGAAGATTGGTGTGTCCTTTCATGATAAACTTGGCTGGGTGTCTTATAGCCCAGGCTTTGGTGTGGGCGTTTATTATTATAAAAATCCATATATTCCCGGATTCCTTTCCTGGCTTCCCGAGGATATTGGTAATCTTTCAGGTAAATATCCTCATATTTCAGGCTGCGCCAGAAACGCTCTATGAAGATGTTATCATATGCACGCCCACGGTGATCCATACTGATTTTTGAACCTGCCTCTTTGAAGAGTTTTGTATACCTGGGGCTGGTAAAATGGCTTCCCTGGTCACTGTTCATGATTTCAGGCACAGGATTTCCAAGTGCCTTCTTGCAGGCATCCAAGACAAATGTAATTTCTAGTGTATCATCTATCTCCCATGCCAGTACAAAACGGGAATACCAGTCTATAATAGCGGTAAGGTAAAGCCAGCTCTTCTGTATCGGGATATAGGTAATATCAATACTCCAGACATGGTCTGGGCAGGATGCCTGTACCCCGCTGAGAAGGTATGGGTATACTGTATTGGCAGGATTGCCTTTACTGGTGCACTGCCTGGGGTAAACAGCCTGTATCCCCATTGCCTGCATTCTGGACAATACCGTTTTTTTGTCTACATGGAAGCCATAATAGCTTTCCAGCCATGCTGTGATGCGGCGGTACCCAAATTAAGGATGTTTTGTATAGGTTATGTCTATCAGGCGGTTAAGCTGTAGATCCCATTCAGAAGAAGGGTGCGGCTTATAATATAAAGAAGTACGGTTCAAGCCCGGCATCTGTGCCTCATATTGTTTTGCCTGTTTACGCATTTTAGCATTTTCATTCTCAAAAAGCACGTGTAAATTATTGGCAGCCTCTGTTTTCCAACGGATAAGCATATTAGGGTGGACGTTATTCTCTGATGCAATTTCATTGAGGAGGCGTTCCCCCTTAAAAACTTCCATGACAAGTTTTGCCTTAAATTCAGGTGAATAAGTTTTTCGCATAAAGTCACTCTCCTTTAAAATTAGTATGTGTGACCTAACGAAAAACTATTAAAAATTTTGTCTTAAGTCTTAGTACCATTATATATTGCTGCTATCCAGAAACAGATTGCCGCATTGTCTGGTGACAACAGTGAGGAAGCAAGGGCAAGATTGCAGAAATTAAATGTAGAACTTGACGAAGCGCAACAGGATTTAAAGGATATAGAATATGACAAATGGCTTTCTGACCAGGAAGATATGTTTGATAACCTTTCTGACGAAATGGAAGATTTCTTGGAAGGAATCATAAATGACCTTAAAAGTGATATTAATAGCGGAATGAATAAAATAATGCAGGCAATTGAAAATTATCCAGAAGCTGTTACAAATGCGCTGGATGGACTTGGACTCGGAAATGCGCTGTCTATCATAACAGAGTATAACAAAGATGGCACCCATACTAATAACTGGATAGATTATGGTGGTAATTCTTATAGTTCCACCTATGATGAATATGGAAATCCTATAAGCAATAATTCCAGTTCAGGAAGTACTACTACTTCTTGAAAAAGCAGGAAGCAATACCCCTCTTACATCAAGTGATTTTGTTAATCTTACTCTGAACAAAGAATTTGGCATGGCACTGTCAAAAGAAAATCTTAGTAAGTTGTATAAAATGCTTGGCATGACAGATGACCAGCCACAAGGGGTTGCAATGTCAAAACTTGTACCATCAGGAATAATGAATATGTTGTCAGATCCAATGCTTTCAAGTGGCGGGCAGCATTCCGAAGCAGATAAACAGTCACAGATTGAGCAAAGCCTAAAGAAACGTAAGTCATTGAAAAACCAGTCTACGTCTTATATCAATAAGTATACGACTGGCGAATATGGGAACGTATTAAACCAGTACCTTGCCAATAAAGACGGCAAAGTATACACTTCCTGGGCTAATATGAAAGAGCTTGCTGATATCCTTGGAGTAAAGGTTGCAGGTAAGAAAGTAACACTAAAAGAAGCAAAGAAAATCCGTGACGAACTGAAAAATGCAGGGTTCTCACAGGGAGGGATTGTTTCTGCAATCAATGATGCCGTTAAACAGAATGGTGATGATGGTATTGCCACTGTGAAAAAGGGTGAAGCTGTCCTTACACCAAAACAGACAGAAGCCATACAGGATATGTCAAGAAATCTTGTAAAAGCAGAGTCAAAGCTTACACCAGAACAGGAAGAATATATAAGGCAGAATATTGTGTTCGCCCATGCTTCTGCTGATATGATAGAGAGCATGGCAAAGACAGCACAGAAAATGGAAACGAATAACAACAATGTCCAGACAACAAATGTAGATGTTGGCGGTGTGGATATCCATTTAGATGGAAGTCATGTTGTGGATAAGGAATCGTTCAGAAGGACATTACGAGATTATGAAGTCAGGAGTGATATTGAACAGATTGCATTAGGTGACTTGACAAAAGGATCAATCAGGAACTCAATGAGACGAATTTAGTTGCTTGGGAGGGCGGTGTAATGCTGCCTTCTTTTAAAATAGATTAAGAGATGGAGATTGCAAATAATGACAAAAAACAGGAAAATCAAACTTTTAATAAATGATAACATAAGATTGACAAAAGAGAATAAAAAGTTACATGAGTTAAACAATGAAGAAATCGGAAAAAAGATGATAGCAGAAATGGAAAGATATTCCGATGTAATAGATAAACTGTATGAGAAGTATAAAGAATTGGACAAGTTGAGAATGATTGGAATTAAGAATAGATGGAAATACAGGGTGATGCTTTTAGGATTGAAAGTTAGGAATGCATTAGGCATATAAAGAAATTGAACAATTACATAAAGAAAGCAGAGGAAATATAATATGGGATTTAATTTAGAAATGAAAAATCATCTTGAATGCATAGATGAAGAAGGGTTTACAATTCATTATGTAGGAGATAATGTTGTCTGTGAAGCAGGATGAAAACGGTATATTGGTAAAATTGCTTCCATTGGTTACTATCGGAGGGAACAGGATTCAGAACCACAGCCAGCAATGTATATTGATACTTCCAAGAATGATGCAAGCTATTCAGGTGAAGTTGTTATGGTGGATGATATTACATAGCTTTATAATGATTCAGCTGCATATAAACAGGAAGCAATACAAAATTTAATTGATGTTGTACTGGATTATAGGGATGATATAGCAGAACAGGATCGAAATAAGGTTGGGAGGCTGCTTATGGGGCTGTGGCAGTTTGTAAAGCAGGAAAAGTAGTTCTGCTGCCTATCAGGTGATTAATTTATAACGATACATTTTTATGGGTGTCCTGGATTATAGGCACTTTTTTATATTGGAATTTTATTATAGATAGGTTATTGTAAAATGTGATAAAGGGAGAGATGTTACTTGAATAATACAGTTATAGTAGTACCTATATGGGAAAAATTTACATTAACAATCAGCGAAGCTTCACAGTATTTTAATATTGGTGAGAAAAAATTGAGAAGGCTGGCGGAAGATTATTCCGATAATGGATTTACGTTACAAAATGGAAATAAAACATTGATAAAGCGCAAGAGTTTTGAAGATTTTCTGAATAAGACAAGTGCTATATAAAATATAAAGATGATTCATAAAACAGATAGATTTTGGGCTTTCGGTATGGTACAATGCTTGTATCGTACTAAAGCTCTTTTTCGTTTGGAAAGGAGCGGGTGATAATGAGTGTAAAAAGACGTGACAATAAAAACCGTGTTTTGCGTAACGGGGAAAGCCAGCGTAAAGATGGCAGATATGCATATACTTATGTAGATGCAAACGGAAAACAGAAGTTCCTTTATAGCTGGAAACTGGAAAAGACAGATAAACTCCCACAAGGGAAACGTGACTGCGTAGCATTAAGGGAGAAAATCAAACATATTCTTTTCAATACCGGGTTGCGGATATCTGAGTTTGTAGGATTGACAGAAAGCAATATTGACTTTTCAGGTGGATGCATAAAAGTTGACCACCAGGTTCTTATACGGACAATTGATGGACACAGTCGGACGATAATTGAAAATCCTAAAAGCGAAAATGGTGTGAGGAACATTCCAATGTCAGATGAAGTAGCAGAGTGTTTTAAACGGATTATTGAAAAAAGAAAACCGTCTAATGGGATTGAAATAGATGGTATAAAAGATTTCCTGTTTATAACAAGGTTGGGTAATCCATCACATGCAACCATATGGCATAAACGTTTTAGGAATATTTGCAGGAAATACAATAAAAACCATGAAGTGCCTGTTCCTAAAATAACGCCACACATATGTCGCCATACTTTTTGTTCCAAAATGGCAAGAAGAGGGATGAACCCTAAAATGCTTCAATATGTTATGGGACATTCTGATATCAGTATGACAATGAATATATATGCTCATATGACTTATAATGATATTAATGATATAAAAGATGAAATGGCAAGAATATGTGATAAATGAGCGCAATAGTATGGCTGTTTTTACTAAGATTTTTACTAATTTTGAAGGCTAAGTTATACTAATTTATGCAATAATATGCCAAATTAATGCGAGGAAATGGCATTTCAAAAGAAAGAAATATTACAAGAAATTGCTTGGAAAGCCTGTAAATACGGCGTTTTTCAACAGATTCAGAATAAAAGTATTTCTTTTGAAGGAAAAAATGTATTGATTGGATGATTACCTGTCTAAATGTATGCTGTAATATGTGTAATGCTGAAAATATATGCAAAGACAGAGTTACTGCATGGGGAATCAGGGAATGATGGAAACAGATTTATGGAGGATGTGGCATGGCAAGAACGGTTGGAATTGGAAAGCAGAATTATGAAAAAATTATAAAAAGTAATAATTTTTATGTGGATAAAACATTGTTTCTGAAAGAATGGTGGGAAAATGATGATGAAGTAACGTTGATCACCCGTCCAAGGCGTTTTGGAAAGACGCTTAATATGAGTATGACAGAGCAGTTTTTTTCTTTTGATTATGCAGAGCGAAGTGATTTGTTTGAAAAGATGAATATATGGAAGGAAGAGAAATACCGCAGTATGCAGGGGAAATTTCCGGTTATTGCGTTAAGTTTTGCCGGCGTAAAGGGAGCAAATTATATTGATACCAGAAGGCAGGTCTGCCAGGAAATTGTGGAGGTGTATGAGAAACACCGTTTTTTGTTGGTGGAGAAGGATTTCCTAAGTGACAGGGAAAGGGAGTTTTTTAATGCAGTGTCAAGGGACATGGACAATGATATTGCGGCCCTGTCATTGAAAAAAATGTCAGGCCTGATGGCAAGGTATTATGGCCAAAATGTTATTATCCTGCTTGACGAGTATGACACGCCAATGCAGGAGGCTTATCTGAATGGCTATTGGGAGGAAATTGTTTCTTTTATGAGGAATTTATTTAATTCTACGTTTAAAACGAATCCTTTTCTTAATAAGGCAATTATGACAGGGATTACAAGAGTCAGTAAGGAGTCAATTTTTTCTGATTTGAATAACCTGGAAGTGGTGACGACAACTTCGGATAAATATAGTGATGCGTTTGGTTTTATACAGGAGGAAGTGACAAAGGCTTTATCTGAATTTGGAATATCTGATATGGAGCAAGGTGTAAAAGAGTGGTATGATGGTTTTACGTTTGGGAACAGAACGGATATCTACAATCCGTGGTCGATTCTAAATTTTCTTGATAAGAAGAAATTTTCAACATATTGGGCAAATACCAGCAGCAACAGCCTTGTAGGGAAGCTGATACGGGAAGGCAGCAAGGATATAAAAATGGTTATGGAGGATCTGCTGGAAGGCAGGGCACTCTGTACAGAAATTGATGAACAAATTGTATTCAGTCAGCTTGGCGATAGTGAAGAATCAATCTGGAGCCTGCTGCTTGCGGGCGGGTATTTAAAAGTGGAGAATCATTGGATAGATTTGGATCAGGAAACAGAGGGATATGAACTAAAGCTTACGAACAGGGAAGTAAGGATGATGTTTAAAAATATGATAAGGGGCTGGTTTAAGAAGTATTCACCAACATACAATGATTTTATAAAGGCACTGCTTCTTGATGATAAAAAGGCAATGAATCATTATATGAATAAAGTTACCCTGGAAACTTTCAGTAGTTTTGATACAGGAAACAAACCATCAGAAAGTGCGGAGCCGGAACGTTTTTATCATGGATTCGTGCTTGGTCTTATGGTAGATTTGTCAGACCGTTATACAATTACCTCAAACCGGGAGAGTGGATTCGGGCGTTATGATGTGATGCTGGAACCGTTAAAAAGTAATGAAAAAGATAATGCCGTTATTATGGAATTTAAGGTGCACGATTTGGAGGATGAAAAAACACTGAAAGATACTGTGAAAGCGGCGCTGTTACAGATTGAGAAAAAACAGTATGCGGCTTCTTTGGAAGCAAAAGGGATTCCTGCTGGCCGGATTAGGAAATATGGATTTGCGTTTCAGGGTAAGGATGTGCTGATTGGGTAGTATGAAAAATACTTTAGGAACTGTAAATAAATTAGTTCTCTGATTGCGCGAGACTGTAGATTTAACTGTGTATTGTCGAAAATTGGTATGTAATTCATTAAA